>CAMNSU010000001.1 GCA_946555455.1 uncultured Clostridia bacterium
CATTTGCAGGATTTTCGCCGGAAAAACCGTATTTACCTTTGTCAAGTGATGGTAATATCTGTTGATTGTCGTATATTTAATACCGGTATGAACAGATAACTGATTTCGCGTATATTGCTTTCTATCTAAAAATTCTTTTAATGTCAATTTGATATGACCAAAATCCACCTCTTGTATTTCTTTGGGTTCTTTAAAGATACTTCTCACGGCTGTCCCCCCGTTCTATCACCATTTTATCATGTATTACCCCATTTCACAATTTCCCTGTTGGTGATTATCTGCTTGCCGAATCAACCATATATATGGTTACCCCTATAGATAATGTATTATTTTAGAATATACATAGTATACCATATCTTTTGAAAAATTGCGTCCCACCGATAGGACATCCAATTATTTTTTTTGCAAAAATATGCGTTTCTGTTGATTTTTTTAAAATTTTCGGCTATAATATGAATATCATATAGATTAGCCGAAAATGAGGTGTGTTTATGTACATCAAACGTGATATGGAAAAACTTGTGGAATCGTTATCTGCCGAATATCCTGCTATTCTCATAACAGGTCCGCGGCAGGTGGGAAAAACCACCATGCTTCAAAAACTGATGGAAGGTTCGCAGCGCACCTATGTCACCTTAGACGATTTGACGGCAAGGCAGCTTGCGAAAACCGACCCTGAACTTTTCTTCCAAACGTATGACACGCCGATTCTGATTGATGAAGTGCAATATGCGCCGGAACTATTCATCTATATTAAAATGATGGCAGATAAAAATCATGTGCCGGGAGAGTTTTGGCTGACAGGTTCTCAGGCATTCAAACTCATGCAAGGTGTTCAGGAAAGTTTGGCGGGCAGAGTCGCTGTGCTGAATTTATCCTCTCTCTCGCAAAATGAGATTTATAACAACCACGGAAGCGAACCGTTTCGGCTGGATTTGGAACAGTTAAAACAAAAACAAGCCAAAACGGACAGCGCAGACCTCATGCAAATGTTTGAACGCATTTGGCGCGGTTCCATGCCCGCCATTGTGAGCGGAACCTACTCCAACCGAGATATTTTTTACAGCAGTTATATTTCCACTTATATTGACCGCGATGTTCGGGCGTTGCTGCCCACCATCGACAGCTTGCATTTTCTGCAATTCATCACGGCTGCCGCCGCACGAACTTCACAGCTTTTAAATGTTGCAGAGATTGCCCGTGACGCTTCTATTGACCAAATAACCGCAAAAAAATGGCTGGGTATTTTGGAAACATTGGGTTTGATTTTCTATCTGCGACCCTATTCCAACAACGCCTTGAAACGCACTATCAAAACACCAAAACTATATTTTACCGATTGCGGACTTGTGGTATATCTCACCAAATGGAGCAGTCCCGAAACTTTGGAAAGCGGCGCCATGAACGGTGCAATTTTTGAAAATTATGTTGTGAGCGAGATAATGAAATCCTATTATAATGCGGGCAAAGAGCCGTATCTATATTACTACCGCGACAAGGACGCGCGGGAAATTGACGTTATCATGGAATGCGACGGACAGCTTCACCCGATTGAAATTAAAAAATCAGCGTCCCCCAACAATAGTATGATAAAAGCGTTTTCCGTGCTTGATAAGGCAACCGTCCCCCGCGGCACCGGCGCAGTGGTATGTATGAAAAGTGAATTGTCGGCGCTTAGCCGCGAAAATTTGATTGTTCCGGCATGGCTGATATAACCTCCTATCACACATGGCAACGTCAATTTATACAAGCATCTGAAATTGAAACGCTGTTGCTTATATAACAAGCCGGAGGTTCGATTTTATCCAATCGAACCTCCGGCTTGCTATATTTCTCTTTTTATTCCGCTATCAACAAAATACCGCTTGCCGGTTTGATGGTATAGGTATCCGCCGGTTTGTGGGCGGCTTGCTTTTGATGTCCTGTCAAAAGCGGCGCGGTCACTTTTTTCACCTGAAACGGCAGCGCACTGTAGTCCAGTTTCACGCGCACCGGTTCTTTTGCCCAGCTTGCCACTGCAATCAGCGCTTTTCCGTTCATTTGCCAGCAGGAAACCAAAATGCCGTCGTGCTCCGCTTTTACCGGACAATTGTTGTCCCACCAGCCATAGAAATCCGCCGCCGGAACACCCAATTTATCATATAGTTTCCAAAGTTCCGGAATTGCTTCCGGCGTGCCGGTCCAGCCATAACGCGCCGTTTCGCCGAACACCAGCCCGCGGTAGAAATTACCGCCGCCTTGGAGCATTTCTCCCATGAGTCCAAACGGAATGCCACTCATTTCCACCAGCCATTCCTCCGGCGTAGTGGTTTCATAATCAAAGCCTTCGCCTATCCAAAGTTCATTGACATAGGGAAACAATTCCATATAGAGCAGCAGCGAACTGGTTTGACCCGCGCGCGCATCCTTATGGTCCCAGCTATGCATATCCACCAGCGCGCCCTCTTTTTGGTCCAGCACCCGCCGCACGCGTTTCATGGTCTCCCGTCCATATGCCGTGTCGTCAATATAAATGCCGTCGATATCTGTTTTTTCCACCAAATACCGCAGTCCTTCTATATAATAGTTGCACATACGTGAGGTTCCGCTCGTCAGCAGAGAGGTGTCCGACTCGCCCTTATGCTTGCCATGTTTTATATCCTCCCGCCATGCAGCAATCACGTCTTTTCCAAATTCCGCTTCCACCTGTTCTTTTGCGTCTTTCTGCCACAGCGTGGCGCCTTCTTTTCCGCCCGACGGCGCGAATATTTCACTTCCCAGCGATTGCAGTACCGACAATTCCTTCATTTTTGTCGACAACTCCCGCACGGTGTTATAAATCTTACATTTCCCGCCCAGTTTATGCACTTCTGCCGCAAAATTTTTCAGCGCTTCCGTCTCATAAAACGGATAGTTAATATAGGGATTGAGGTCTGTTCCGTGATGGATATTCAGCACGTTTGCCCCTGTTTTTTTCATTTCCTCCAGCCAAATCTGCGGCTCCTCGCAGCCATGCGTCTGATAGTACCGCGACGCAAAATGCGTTTTGGTGTCAATCGGTTTCAGCGGCGTCACCAGCATGGAAAAACAAAAATGCACCGTCTCGCCCTGCCGGAAAGTGCGTTCTCCGCTATAGATACGCGCATGGCGGTCTGCATCAATATAAATGCCGCCCCGCCCGCCGTTATACCAGCCGTCCGGCAAACGCAGCGGCTGATAGTGATAATAGATATTCACATGGGGACGCACATAATTTTCGTCCATGAACTGGAACCGTGCGCCGCAACTGGGACAGCCTATCCAAAAGCTGTCTTGGTGCACCTTTTCGCCCCAGCGGAAATTGATTTCCTGCGGCATTTTCCCGCCACGGGTTCCCAGTCCCATAAAATAAGCGGTTTGTTCCGGTGCGAAAGGAATTTCCAGGGCAATATCCGTTACCCGCGTCTTTTTCAGCGCCGTGAATGCCGCGTCAAAATAGCAATATCCGTCAAATTCCACCTGTCCGTTCACTTCAACACGGAAATCATTCATTCCGTTTTTGCCCGTAAATTGATAGGCTTCCTCCACCGCGCTGTCGGTATACGCAACCGGAAACATACGCTCCGCGCCGTCACACGTTTTAACAGAAAAAGAGATTCCTTCCCGCAGCAGTTCTTGGCAGCTATCCGCGTCTGTTTGAATTCTGCCGTTGAATTGCGTATATACACGCTCCGGCAATCCAAATTCGCTCAATGTCACGCCGCGTCCCAGCACCTGCGCTGTCCGTCCCTCCACCTGCACCGGCGTATAGGGCGCTGTCACGCCGCCGTCCTGCGCGGTTTTAGAGTTGAACCAATGCAGCCGCGAAAATGTCTCCGGTCGGTCTTGTGCCTTGGTTTTTGCGGCGGCAGCATCTACGCTGATTTGTATTTTTTTGCTGCAAACCGCTTCTCCGTCCAGCAAACACTGTATTGTCCCGCTGTAGTTTCCGCCTTTTGTCTCCGCCGGCACGTCAACATAGCACCAAACCACCGTTTTTCCGCAAACAGGTATCGCGTCATGACGCTCTTTGCCATCAATATCTATTTTATCCTGCGGCAGCACTATACATTGTTCTCTGCTGATTGTCCCGTTTTTTCCTTTTAAATCCGAAAACACCACCGACAAACTACCAGCTTCTCCCGCTTTACATTTCACAAAAAGCTGGAACGGATAGATTTCTCCGCGTTTTGCGTGTTCCAATTTTTCCGACGCTGTTATTTTCACTGTTTGTGTCTCGTTTCCCCCAATGGGATGCTCTCTTGCTACCAAAAATACCTGCACATTTTCCACCCTTTCCATATTGAACCGCATATGTACGCGTTTTTGAATCATTTGCTTATATCTACTCTATTCACCTGCCGCCGCATTTATTATGAAGCATGTTCCGGCGGCAATCTTTTTCCGGCAAATGAACGTTATCGCTGTTTCACTTGCCGCAGACGTACTGTTATTTTTTATAATACCATACTATCGCCCAATTGAAAAGGGACTTCAACAAAAAAACTGCCCAAAATTTTGGGCAGTCTTTTTGTTGTTTTTAGTTATTTGCCTGTTTCAGCAACCGATAAATCACAACAAAGGATTCTTCACGTTTTGCATAGGCTTTCGGTGCGAATGTGCCGTCCGGATATCCGCTTAGCAGACCCAGTTTTGCGGCATAGTCCACCTCTTCTTTTGCCCAGTCGGAAACCGCGCTGCCATCTGTAAACTGCGGCGTTTGCGCTTCCTCCGGCGGTTTGATTTCCGCCAGTTTTGCCGCGTTGTCCAAAATGACCGCCATTTCCTCCCTGGTAATATTCGCGTTCGGATTTGCATTTCCGGCACTGTCGCCTTGTATGAGTCCCTGTTGTTTGGCTGTTTCCAAAACATTTGCATACCAATCGCCTGCCGCCACGTCATGGAATCCGCCTTGGTACGTGCTTTCCGGCAGGTTCAACGCACGAACCACCATGGCGACAAACTCGCTGCGCGTGACGTCGTTTTGCAAATGCAGCGATTCTCCGGAACCTTTCACAATTCCGCTATCATAAAGTGATGTAATTTCCTGTTCGCCCCAATGTCCGCTGACCTCCGCTTTCATGGTTTCCGTCATGCTTCCGGGCGTATCTCCCGCCCCCGGCGTATTAGTCGGCGGCGGCTGGATAGCCGGATCTGATGTCCCTGTCGGCGTTGGCGTAGATACCGGCACGCTGATACCTCCGCCACCTCCGCCGCCGCTCGTTCCATGCGAACCTCCTCCCGGCGTCGGGCGCGGTGTAATAATCGGTGTGGGCGTAGTGACCGGCGGTTTCACGATATCAGACGGTTTTTCGCCAAAATAGACATAGTCTCCGTCCTGTTTCGCCGCCATATTTTTCTGATTCATACTTACGTTCGTGATGGTATTTCCGTTGCTGTATACGGTCAAATCTGATGTGCCTGCATTTTCTGCCGTGAGCGTGGAAGCATTCAAAATCAGGTTACCAACGCTCCAATCAATGGAAATTTCCTGCTGCGCTGCCGAAGCGTTTAACAAGGTAACGCCGTTTTTATCGTCCTGAATGGTTTTCACATCCTGTGCAATGATAGACAGCGCCGCGCCGTCGTCTGCGGTTTCCACCAGCAGCAAACCGGCGTCGGTAGTGAAATCACCAACGGTATACGTTCCTTTTTTCGCCGTGTTGTGCAGCTGGAAATATTGATAGGTTGTGCTTGCTCCCGTTGATTCCTCCTGCATGGTGAATTCATAGGCGGAAGCGTCCTCACGCGTTAAGCCGTCCACTTCCAATTCCTGCACGCTGACGTCAAAACGCTGTCCGACATTTTCCGGCAGAAGAATCGTGTTGAAAATGGCTGTTCCGCTGGTTTTCATGGTATAATCCGCATATTTGGCATCGGAAAAGCTGTTCTGTCCTTCGGAATAGTATCCGTCTTTAATCGCCGCCGCGTTAAACCGCTCCGGTGCAACGGGCACTACCTGAATGTTTACGTCGTTAAATCCTGTCCGAATTGTTTTTGTCGTATCGTCCAGACTGATGTTTGCTTCCGGCAGGAAATGCCAGTTTTGCCGATAGGAGTGCTCTCCTGCATTTTTGGGCGTCAGATAGTCGTTCACCAGCCAGAAGCCAGGTTTGACAAACAAAATGCTTCTGCTGTAGTTCGCACTCGGTTCGTTGGGTGTTGTTTCCGTCACAAAGTCATAGGAATTGTTGGTTTCCCAACGCGGAATTTCACCATATTTTGAATTAATCGCTTGTTTATAGTTTTCATCTTTTTCATTATCCACACTAACCAGATTATGTGCTTTGGTGGAAATCAGCCAAAATCTTCTGGGGTCGTTCCCGCTGTAAGTCCCATAGAGCGGGTCAATCAGCAAATATTGTCCGTATGCCTTTACGACAAGGCTCAAATCGTCCGGATGCGCATGAGACCCTTTTCCGCCATCCGCGCTGGTATAAAGATAGTTTGCCTTACTATCCCAGCCGGTACGCATAGCGACTTTTTTTCCGACCGGAAACATAATGGAAGTAAAGTCCGGCGCATATCCTTCCGCGCCGTCTGTTCCTGCAAACAACAGATGCGGGTCGTTATACCATTTACCGACCGCCAGCAATCTGGATTTATAGTTTCCGCGATGACTGTAGCCGTCGCCTTCCTGGTGGTCGCTGTAGCCTGGCATACTTGCATACATCATGTATTGCGCCAGTCCATGAATTGCTTGAATGGTTTTGTCTGTGAACGGATATTCCGTTTCTCCCATCATGTCTGCCACTTTCTTTGCGTCCACTGTGGAAGAAAGTGCATAATCCGTATAGCCCAGCGATAACTCCGTACAAGTTTTGTCTGACAGCATGATGTTTCCGCAAATGGTATCATAGCGCGATTTCACACGCGAAATCCAAGCGCCCGAATCCTTAAATTCCGGAAAATTCATCGCCACGGTATAAAGACCGAGCGTTTCTGAGGAACCCCAGTTCCCTGATGTATTAAAAGATTTTGCATCATTTGCTTCATCCCACATATATTTCATGCAATAGGTGAACGTTTCCGCCGTCATATATTCACTGTTAATCAGCTGCATAAACAGCCCCGGCAGACACTGCGTCCGCAGCGCCACGTCCAGCGTTTTCAAATACCCCTTGTTGGGCGCGCTTCCTGGTTTATATGGGTCGCCGTCAGACCTCTTGGCCATGGTCACGGTAATACAGTCCATGAGCTGCCGAAGGGCAGTATAGGCATAGGATTCGTCTCCTGTTGCATTATAGAGTTTTACCAATTTGTCAAGCCATGTGCTGAAACGCAGCAGTTCCTCCTGATACCGGTAACCCGCGCCGCTTGGCTGATCCCAACGCCAGCTGATATCTTGGTCATAGGAATAAATCAACTGCGCCGAAGCATTGGAATAGGTGAGATTATTTTCATTCCACGAGGTATCGCCGTTATGAATCACAACCACTTTTTTGGGAGCAACATCCCTTGTTCTGAGTTCAATCTTCTGATCCTCTGTCATGGTTGTAGTCTCGTTTACATTATCGGCTCCGTAGTAATCTTCCAAATCTTGTCTTGTTATTGTAATATCGCCCGTGCCAACATTCACGCCGTTAAATCCGCGCAGATTCAGGGTTGCCGCAGTAATCGTATCTCCCTTTTTCAGTCCGTTCAACGTAAATCGGATATAAATTCGGTTTGTCTTATCATTCACCAAATTCTGCGTGCCAATAGCGTCCTCACGTGCTTCCAGAAACGTTTTTTTGCCATAGTTTTTGCCACTGTTGCTTCCCGCGCTGATATAGGTATCATTGGAGGGATAGAGCGTCAAATCCGTCCCGTTTACTTTTACCTGAATATAGGGGGTACTGTCCGGCACGGTGGAATCTTTGCTATAGATTTTTGCCAGACCGCCGTCTTTATTGGTTGCCGTGATATAGAACGACAATTCTGAAGTTTTGGTGAAATTGCTCTTCACAATGTCGGTGATATCCGCCTGAACATATTTGTCCTGGTCAAAGGACATCACCGCAACCGGCGTCAGTCCGCTGTTGCCGTTATACATGAAGTTTTCTTTCAGCAAATCCGCTGTGATAGTATCCTTCACGGTGGTGCTGACGTCTTTTTTCCTGTTCCGTTTTGCTTCCACAAAAATGTAGTAGTTATACAAACATTCTTTTGCTAACTGGTAGTCTCCTTCTTTGACTGCCTGTTCCACCGACGCCATATCGGGATATTTGGCATAATCAAATCTGGGCGTAATTGCCCATTTATCTTTTGCAGCGTCCCATTTGCCAAAGAATGCCTCGTCCGTCATATCAGCGTTGGTTGCATAATCATATTGCGGGTCCTGTGCAATCGGATAGCCAAAAGTACTGTCGATATATCCGTCCGCCTGCGCTGCAATTTGCTCCTGTTCTTCCGACGTTTCCAGCGCTACCGTTGTTTCCGCCGGCTCATTTTCCGACAAATCCGGTTCTGATTCTGCGGTTTCCGGTTCCGCCGGCTGCGGTTCGCCGTTTTCTTCCGCCAGCATTTCTTCTGTCGTCATGTCCGGATATTCCGTTTCCGGAACAACATATTCCGGAACCTCATCCGCCAATTCGTCCATCAGCGCAAAAACGTCCTCCGGCGGCACAGCCGCCGGATCCGTCTCGGAGTCTGCCAGTGCAGTCGGAATCGTCGCTGCCAGCATCGCCGCGCTCAGCAGCAATGCTAACAGCCGTTTGCTTTTCCCTTGTTTCATTCTGACTTCCTCCTTAATTCATCATTCCACAAATCATTTTCGCCGCTTCCGCGCGGGTGGCGTTTTGCTGCGGTCCAAAGGTACCGTCCGCATATCCGCCGATAATACCCGCCTGCTGCATTTTCTGCACGCTTTCTTGTGCGTAGCCGCTAATCTGTCCGCCGTCTGTGAAGGTTTTTGCATTTTCTGTTTGTGCCAGCGTCCGTTTCACAACTGCCATCGCACGCGTACTCATCACTGCCATATCTTCTCTGGTAATGTAGTTTCCTGTGCCGAACGTTGTTTCCGTCGTGCCGCTGACAATCCCCAGTTCCATTGCTTTTGCAATGTAGGGATAGCACCAGTCGTTTCCGGATACGTCCGTCAAATTCACATCTTTCACATCGTTAATTGCAATACCAAGCGCATTCATCAGCATTTTCAAAAATTCTTCTCTGGTGATTTGCGCTTCCGGATTGAAGTTTCCGTTTTCATCTCCATTTACAATTTTGTGGGATTTCAAAGTTTCAATGTAGTTATATCCCCAATAATCGCGTGTCACGTCACGGAAACTTCCTGTCGTCTGCGAGCCGGTCTCGTTGCCCACAGGGCTGTTCACGGAAGGCGTCGTCGGCAGAGCCGCTCCAATTCCGCCGCCTCCTCCGCCGCTGCCGCCGGACGGACGGTTTCCGGTTGGTATACCGCCGCTGCCGCCGCTCACTCCCTGCACGGAGAAGGGATAGGATTCCTCGCCGCCTTTCGTGGGACTATATGTATCTCCCGTTTTCGCATAGGCTTCTACGCGCATTGTTCCGGATTTTGTTGCATTCGGACGAATCACTGTTCCGTCGTTCATCAATACACTTGTATCAGAAGATGCATAAACAAATTTAGAGCCATAGAGCGCGCCCGTTTGCGGCAACTCTACATTGGTTGTCAGTCCCATCAGATTACCCAATTGATATTTCAACACCAGCAAATCTGCTTTGACTTTTGTTTCTTCGCCGCCGGTCAAAAATACCTGGAATTCCGCCAATCCAACGTTACTGGTCGCCACTTTTTCTGTGACGCGGAACCGGAGATAACGCGCCAGCGTCTGGTTCACAGAAATGAACTGCAATGCTTCGCCGAGCGTTCCGCCCGCAGCAAGCTGCGTATAGGTTTTTCCGTCCACAGAAGCTTCCAAAACGAATTTCCGCAGCGGATAGGTGTCCAGAATCATCGCTTCTTTCAGCATAATTTGGTTAAACACCTGTACCTGACCAAAATCAATGGTCAACGCAGGGTCTTCCGGGTTCGTCCATTTTGCAGTTTCCCAATTTGTTCCAACGTTTCCGTCCACTGCATTTTCCGGTCCGCTGCCTTTTTTGCTGCCCACACTGGGCGTTACCTTCTGGTTCAGCGCCAAATTGCCTTCCGGAATATAAACCGCTTTCAACGGCTCAAACACTTTTTCTACATAATTTTGAGGGTCGTCTGACATTTCCAGCCGGAACGTCATCACGATACCGTCTACGTCCTCTGTGATTGTGCCAAGTTTTCCGTCGTTTCCGACTACTTCCGGTTTGGAACTGGTCCATGTTACCTTTGTGCCCGGCAGCGCTTTCGTATTAAGCGCAATATCGCCAGATACAAAGCCTTTCAGCTTGGTAATTGCGCTGTAGTAGTCCACGTTATCCACAATATATTGCGGTACATAAGCTTTGTTGACAATCACTTTTACTTTATTGATTTCTACAATGCCGTTATTCACATAATTTTTTCCACCCGTGCTGTTATCCACACCATTGATTTCAATGTAACTCAAATTGGTGGCTTCCTCACGGATAAATTTGTTACTTACCAGTGTTTTATAATTCTCCGTACCGTCATCCGCCACTTCCAGCGTCAGACGTTTGGTGTTCAGATTGAAACGCGCTTTTATTTTCAGCGTCAAATCCGCAGTTGCCACGTCCACTCTGGTGTGCGTCGGGCTTTCGGACAAAGCCGGTCTGCAAACATAGGTATAACCGTGTCCACCGCCAGCTTTTCCGCTGTAAATGGTAAAGATGCGGTTGCCTGCATCGTCATAGGGAATGATTTCCACTTTTTCGCAAGTAGCCGGCAGATGAACATCTGCTTCCACAATCATTTCACCGGTTATCTTCAAGGTTTCATCGCCCAGTGCCGGATAGATACGGACAGTCGTCCCTGTTCCGCCGTTTGTTCCTGTACGGTCGAGCATCAGTTTTCCATTTTCCTGTTTTATTTTACCCACCCCCGGCGACTGTACAATGTTCGCCGGAATTTCACTGCCGGAAAAATCTGTTTCATACAGGGTATATAGCCCATTCAGGAAGTTGACTCCCATTTTCAAATCAAACGTTTTCTGTAAGGTTTGACCGCCAAAAGAGAATGTCGCTGTCATGGTGACAGGCAGTTTTGCGTCATCACCCAATTTCACTATCGTTCCGTCATTGTTCATCACTGTCGTGTCAGAGGACGTCCATGTGATGGTAGTACCAAATGCGCCCGTCTGCGGCAGAGATTTCAGATTCACGGTAATTTCATTCGGGTCCTCGTCCGTCAAATCCGTGATTGTCAGTTTTTCTGCCGCTGCCGCAAGAATTTGCTGCGGGTCTGTGATGGCTCCTACGGTCACGTGAAATTCTTTATACATATCTATGCCGGAATCACTTACTTTTGCCGTCAAAACAACATCTACATCATCGCCAATCGGACGTGTCACAGTGCCTGTTGTCGAAATGGCAGCCGCATTGCTGGTCGTCCATGTCAGCGCTTTTCCGCCCACGGAAGCCGGCAGAGATTTCAAATCCTCCACTACCGCGTCCGGCGTGTCGGTCAATTGATCAATTGTCAGGCTCTCCAAGGTTTCGGCAAGTGCCGCTACCTCCGCCTGTTTATAGTTCTCAATTTCATAAATCTTTGAAGAATAGATTGCGACAGAATCGTCCTTATTATTGCTGGGTTTCAAGCCAAGATAAATTCCTGCAAGACCGCCCCAATTCTGATCCATCGTCTTTGCTGCCTGCCCTTCAAAATTGACCGTCCATGCGCCGGTACTGTTCGTGTCCAACGTAAAAATAATCTTGTTTTTTCTATTGTTGGGCGAACCGCCGCTCTCAACAACCCTTGTATCTCCGGTTGCAATCCAAACATTTGCATTGGAAGTCGTTAAGCTGACGCCGGCACCCTTTGCAAGCGAACCGTTTGCTTTCTTGGAAAACCCAACTGCTGCCAGCTGCGTAGTCACATGAGGTTTTACCTCCACCTCTAATTTATATTTCCCGAATAGTTCGTCTGTATAGACTGCGCTGCGCGTTGCCGCATCATAGGGCACAGCATAGATTTTCAGCGGGTGGTTCATGGTTATCTTTTCACCATTATCGCTAGTGTTTGCCGCCGCTGTTTTTGTCATTTTCAGCGCGCCGTCCTCAATCGTATGTTTCGCCATCGTTTTTGTTTCATCCGAAACAATCCAGCCTTCCGCCATTTGAGTTTCCGAATCAATGACAGATTTTTCATAGGTTTCACTGAATATCAGCTGCGGTTCAGCCGGAGACGGTGATGGAGACGGCGATACCGTCGGAGACGCTGACGGCGGCACTGCCGGAGAGGTTGTAGGAGAGGTCGTGGGCGGCGCATCTGTTTTCTTTTTGTATACTTTCACAGATACCAGCTGCAAATAGTCGTTCGCCGCTAAATAACCTTTAAAATCACAGGTCAATTTGCTGACTGACTGACTATCGCTTTCATTAGGACAGAAGGTTCCCTCTAATTTTGTTTGATTTTCCGCTCCGCTATAGACGGAATAGGTTCCGTCTGTTGTATCTATAAGATATCCAAACGTATAGGACTGCTTTTTGGTATATTCTTTCCCTATTTGTACATATGCCGCGCTTGCATCTTCAGTCGTTTTTTTACTGTAAATTTGCAGTTCTTTTGCGCTTCCGTTCACAACAAATGCGTTGAAGGTCTTTCCTTCTGCATTTTGCAGCTTACCCCAAAGCTGCCCTTTTGTCATTCCATCTATGATAGTTGTTTCAACATAGTATTGATTGTCACTTTCCAGCACAAAATCCTGACCGTCTTTCTTTAGCGGCACTTCAAATGTCATTGTTCCATGGTTTCCTGAAGCTGTTGCTTTTGCCTGCAAATGGTTGGTGGCATCGGAGGTCAGCACCAAATTCCCCTCGCCTGCATTCGATACCAAATTATATTCGCTCTCGCCGCTGCCAAGCTGCATATTCACAACCTGTTCCCACTGCGATTCTTCACTTCCGCCTTCCGCTGCCAATGTCGGTATCATGCTGCCTATGACAGATACCATCATTACCAATGACAGCAGCAAACTAATACTTCTTTTTTTCATTGTCCGTCTCCTCCTTCCTATCGAATCACAACAATCGCACGTACCGTTGCGCTGTTTGCCGTCGCGCTGACAAATATCTTGTCATATCTCTGGCGAATCTGTTTGATGTCGCCCAGTTCCGCTTTCTTTTCGCTGCTGTCATAGATAAATACCGGAGGCCCGCTGCTGCGCGTCACTTCATAGCTTGCTTCCTTGCCGTCTCCGTCTGCGCTGAAATCGCATTTCAGCGTATGCACCCAACGGTTTTTATCCTCTGACACCTGATTGAAGTCTGCGTCTGCCAAATAGCCGCAGAAAGTTTCATAGTCGCCGCGTTCGTCCATTCGACCGATTGCCGGTTCCGTCCGGAAGCTGCCCAGCACTTTCACTGCGTCTATCCGGTCGCGCACGTCCAACGAATAGGATATCAAATCTCCGTTTTTCACTTCGTTAAACTGACTCTGGTCTGTGATGTCCTCCGATACCAGAAATTCCGATTCTTTTCCTTCCGTTATCATCGTCACTTTCTGAATCGTATCACCGGCTTCATTTGCCGTCTTGCTGATTTTGTTCACAAATCCAACTTTGCTGGAGGTGGTGATAACTCCGGGATTGCCCGCTTTCATGTTCATGGTTACCACAATCAAATCCACCGCATGGGTATCGTCGTTCACGTCATATCCTGTTACGGTATATTCCTGACCGTTATTCATTTCTATGTTCACCAGATAGTCTTGCTCTGTCGGGTTTGCATTGTTTTCCGGATCCGGAATACAAATCGTCATGGTCTGTTCACTCACGCCAAACGCGCCGCCCTGCGATTTTCCGAATGTCCGTTCATAGGAATTGTAATACTTTTTGTCATAGGTATTCACGGCTTCCGGGAAGGTGATTTCATTGATTTTACCCTGCGCATTTGTTTTATACGCAATGACCTTACCACGCAGTCCCGACAAAACGCTGGAACTGATTCGTTTCGTCACCAGCACCATATTGCCGTCCTCGTTTGGTTCCAGTCCGGTCACGGACGCTCTGTCTGCAATGTCCAGCACGCGCACTTCTTTGTTCTTACATGCAATTTTCGCAATGCTGGTGTTCGCGCCGCCCGATTCATTTTCCACTTCTTCTATTTTTTCCGCCAACGTGTCCGGAATCAACGCACGAATCTGATATTCCGCGCTCATCGACTGTCCCGCCGAGGTTTCCACAATATAAGCATAGTTATCTGCCTGTTCTTTTTCTATGTAGACTACTTCATTCAAATAGTTGATATATGCAAGCACTTCCTGACCAACTACCGCCGTCTCCAAAATGGTCTTGTTTTCGCAGTCAAAAACTTCTTCTCCAATGGTAATGGTTTCATCGTTTACTTCATTGATTTTGCCTTTCACCTGTTTGCTGCTGTGCACCACTTCTGTGTTCATGCCATCATCAGCCGTAAAGATACTCAAAACATCATCTTTTTTGATGATTTCCGGGGAAATGGCATTTCCTTCCGCATCTGTCAGCGTCACGATTTTTTCCTTGTCGTCCGGCGCTAATTCCAAATCTTTGCGTCCGCCAATCATGAAACCGTCTTTGAAATACACTGTCCAATTGTTTTTCATAACATCTTCCACAATAACGCTGTCATGCGATTTCACAAACACCACTTCCATGACGTCGTCATTGTCGTTATCAATCAGCACCAAACTGCCGTGATCCAAATTCAACAGGTTCTCCGCCGTCCATGTGCTTTGCCGGCGGTTATTTAAAATATACATGGTTTCGCCGTTCACACTGAGTTGTTCATAGGCGCTGCTGTTTTCCCCTGTATAATAGGAAATCTTTGAACCGGATATTTCTTTGATGTCGTTCAAATCCACTTTCCAGCTCTGATTTTTGATGTTGGGTTTCATGTCCTGAATGACTTCTTTGCCCGTACTTTCATCTTCATAAACAAAGAAATCTACCCACTGTCCTGCATATTGTTTGAAAGAGGGGTCTTTCACTTCATACAGTTTTCCGTTAATTTCAATCTGGTCTTTCGTGATTGTGGCAATGGGCGCGAGCAGCCATGTATCAACGGTTGCCGTCACAATCCCTGTCATTTTCATCAGATTGCCTTCACTTTTGTCTGTCAAATCATTCCGCAGCGTTTTCCCTATTGATACTTCGTATCTTGTGGTTCTTCCGCCGCCGGTCACTACCATCATGTCAATGTCCAGCGCGTTATATACCAGACGCGCCACTTCACCGCGCGTCAGCGGAATCTGCGTCTGCCCCAAATTTTTCAGCAGTCCGATTTCTGACGCCTGCATCATATACCCCGTCGGAAATCCGCCTTTTGCATTTGCTACCGTACTATATCCCAGCGTATTCACTAAAATTTTACAAGCTGCTTCTACCGTGATGTTTGCTTCCGGTTCAAATGTTGTTGCACTCGTTCCTTCAATCACGCGCAGTCCGCTGAGCATGTTGATATATCCCGCTGCCCAATGGCTCGCCGGTACGTCTGCAAACCTACCTTCTTCCGCAGACAGCGTTGTGACATCTTCCAGCCCCATCAGCCGAATCACAATCGCCGTAAATTCCGCGCGGGTCACCGGCTGTTCCAGTTCCATATTTCCGTTCTCGTCTCCGACCATAATTCTCAGAGACTGCAAATCGAACATAACCGTATCCATATCCGATTTTGCGGACGCTACCAGCCCAGACATCATTGTCGTGAGCATTGCAACTACTAAAACCATTGATAATACAATGTTCCTTTTTTTCATACAGCTCTCCTCCATTTTGCTTTGTTTATTAGCGCTTATCCTTATTATACCGTCCAAACGCCCAAATCTCAATTGGCAATTCAGGTTTTTTGATTTGCAATTTCGGTTTTTTTGATATGCAAAAACGGCACTCCCCTTTTATCCTAAAAGGAAAATGCCGTTTTATATATCATAGAAGGAAACAACGAGCGTCTTTCCCACAGGAAGGCACAAATGGAAAGCAGGGGCAAAAGCACACCTTTCTGTCATTTATGAGAATACATGGTGTTTATTGCAAACAATCGTATGCACCTTCCATGCTTTCTCCGCTTGCAATTCTATCCGCAAGAGTCCGTCCTGTTCATGCAAAACAGGCAAAATGCAGCCTGCATATGTTCCCCGCGCAGTATGCACTTCGCGCCGCGTACCGCCGCACACGATTGTCATATCACACCGGTCGCTGCAGCCTATGAAGATATCATATTGTCCGCGCGGCAAATCCAGCAAAAAGACCGCCGGCTTATCGCTCACCAGATACCGCTGTGCCAGCCGCTCATCCCCCTGCACTGCCAGACCTATCGCTTCCGCCTGTTCAAATCCATATCCTTTGCGCGCAGTATACGTTTCGTTTTCCCAAAGCACGGTCATGGGCAGTCCCAGCCGCCGTTCTTCTTCCGGCAGCCGTTCTTCTTCCCAGCCCATGCCAAAAAACCAGACTGTCCGTTTGCGGTGGCGCGTATCCGCCACATAATGGTCGCATACAAAAGCGTCAAACGCCCGTTCATAGTCTGTGTTTTGGTTTTTTCCTGCATAAATGCGCGCGCCTGTGTGTCCGGTATAACACAGCGGTATCGCTGTCCGTTGCAAAAGCGGCGCCGCGCCACCAAATACATATCGTTTTCCCGCTTCCGATTCCAGCACCAAAATTTCATTCTCCCACCGAAATGCGATATCCTCCGGCAGCGCCAATCCTTGTATATTCCGCAAACGAACCGTGCCGCCGCAGCGGCAAAACAACTCTATCCGCACCGTTTTTCCGTCTTTCCGCCATGCAGACACCTCCACGCCGCCTTTTGCCAATAGCCGCTCAAATGCGCAATCCCGCCATGTTTTAGGCAATGCCGGAAACACTTCTATCATGCCGTCGCCGCTGCTTTGCAGCAGCAATTCTGTCACCGCGGCAACCGTTTCTCCGGTGCATTCCATCATTGCCGGATAATACATCGGCGGTTTGTTCACCAAGCATAAATTCAGCCAGCGGTTTGTTTCTTCTGTGCCCAATCCGTTCGCGCGCAAATGCAAATCATATCCTTTTTCGTAGAGCGTACGCAATGCCAGTTCGCCCAGTCCCATACGCGCCGCCGCACATGCCAGCCAGCCGAATCCAAACACGCCCAGTTCCGTATGGTCTATCGCATAGCGCACCGTTGCTTCCGCAATATCCCGCCGATTCTGTGGACTGAATCTGTTCCATTCCTCCGCCGGAAAGATTGGCATGAGCAGCGACGGGTGCCGCAAATGAATACCGGGCGCCGCTTCATGGGAATCTTTTAAAATAACACCGTAATTTTGATATTCCGCCGTTTCATATTCCGGCAAACGCGCCAAAAGTGCGCCGCATATCTCCGCCATACCATCATCTGTCCGTAAGATTTCCGCTGCACGCCGCGTGAAACGGAACAAATATTTTAGGCTGGCAATGGTAATCGCCGCATTATGTCCCAGCGGCCCCTGTTCCGGCGAAACATCGGGAAACACCTCATAGGTTCCCGCTTCATTTTGTTCCAGCCGCGCCTGCCAAAACTGCACCTGTTTCACAAAATGCGGATATGCCCGCTGCCGCAAAAAAGTTTCATCTCCGCTGTATTCATATTGCCACCACAAAAACTGCGCGCACCACGGCCCTATACAGTTATAAAACGGGTGCGGATAGTCTCCCGCATAGCCAGACAGCCCATGAAATTCCTCCGCAAAACGGATACCTTCCGTTTCGTGCTGCAAGAATCCTTCGCAAAATACTTTTGACAATTCCAAATGATTTGCCGCATATGTCCCCCAGTAGGTCGCCTGAATATTCACATCCCAATACCACACGCTGCCCCACAGCGTCAAATGGCGGATATCCCACAGTCCGTTCAGTCCGCTTGCCTGTTCCCGCCGCACACCGCCGCGGCCGCTGCAACATTCCAACACATATAAATGCAAATACCAAAGATTTTCCAAAAAGGCGTCCGGTAAAATGATGGAGGACTTTGCAAAAAATGTCTCCCAATGACGTTCATGCGCCGCGCACCGTTCCGGCAATGCCTGTGCATCTCGTCCGCTTTTTTCCTCCGCGGCGCGCCGGCAATCCTCCTGCTCCAATTCCGTTGCCACACTGACCAGCACGTCAAATTCCTGCGCCGCTTCCGACAGTTCAATTTCAATCTTATCGCCGCATTGTACCGCTTTGCCCGCCGCGCCAAGCAGCCGCAGCGTTGTGCAAAACCGAAACGGTTCGTCCTGCGGATAGGCTTCCCAGCCAAACGACTGACACACAGAAAACACATTGCCGCTTTGCTGTTTCAAAACTGGTTTTGTGTCTTTACTGTTTCTGCCGCGCGGCACTTCAAACACCAGCTTTGAAACGGTTCCCTGCTGCGCCTGACGAATATGGCACACCAACGAATCTGTTTCTTGCAAGACCTTTACGGTTGTTTCCACAAAATAAACGCCATGGTGCAGCCGGTAGGAAACCGCCGCACGTTCCACCGACAGACGCATGTCCCGCTCCCAACCGTCCGTCTGCGGCGCATAGCAAATCTGAAGGTCACCCACTGCCGGCAGACTTTCTCCCTGCGCCACATGCAGGCGTTTTCCCTCCTGCAGCGGAAACAGCACCTTTTGATATGCCGTCGGCGGCTGTTCCACTGCCAACGCCGCTTTTGCGCGCTGCACAATATTTTCTTTTGTATCGCCGCCCGCCTTGTGATAGTGCCGCTGCGTTTTTTGCGCCGTGCGGCTATAGTCCGGCAGCCCGCTGTAATACACCTCGTAATGGTTCATGGACAGCCGCATATGCCGGTCTTGCAAATATGCCATTGCGCCAAATGTCCCGTTTCCCAGCGGCAGCGCTTCCGTCCAATGTACCGCCGCATTTTCATAGCGAATTCCATGCCCCTCCATTTGCTTTCTCTCCTCTGTCACAAATTTTTGACTGTTCTGTCGTCTTTGGGCGGCGCCGCCAACCCATATTTATACGCTGCCCGCCCCAAAATTTTCTGCCATGTACCGCCGCAGACCGCCAATAGCAGTACGTTGCACACGCCATGCGCCGCGTCCATGGGAAAACTCGTGATGCAGGACGCGATAAATCCCACGCCAAACGCTGCGCCGTCCAGTTCTGCGAGATACCAGAGATTCATCATCCAACCGAACACCAGTCCCCACGCGAAAGCATATACCATCTGCGGCATTTTCCGCCGCAGCAGCCATGTATCACGCAGCAGTCCTGTCACATAGCCCATCATGCCCCACAAAAACATTTGCCAAGGCGTCCACGGTCCCTGCCCCAAAAACAAGTTGGAAGCCACCGCCGCCACCGCGCCAATCATGAAACCGCTTTCGCCGCCCAGCACCAGCGCGGACGCCATAATCACAAATGAAGTGGGCTGTACGCTGGGAATTGCACCAAACGGCACGCGGCTAACCGCTGCCACCGCCGCCAGCACGCCCACCAGCACCACTTCCTCCGTCTGCACCTGCCGTCCCTCAAATCGCACCAAAAACGGCAGGGCGCATACGGCTATCATCGCAAAACTGAGCAGCAAAAACATGCCGTCCAGTTTCACTGCCAGCACCATCAGACCCGCGCACGCCACAAAACATATAATTGTCAGCCATTTCTGTTTCAATGCTGTTCCTCCCGCAATTTATCATACGCCGTTGTATAAAAATAATTGTCCGCGAAAAATTCCGCCACCAGCTGCTGCGCCGTGATTCCGCCGCCGAAAAGCATGGCGCAGCGGTCTGCACTGCACTCCGCAAACGCAATGTCATGCGTCACCATCAGAATGGTTTTGCCTTCCTCCTTCAGCTGCCGCAGCAGCTCCGCCAATTCCTCCTTGAACGCCGCATCCATGCCTTTTGTCGGCTCGTCCAGCAGCAAAATTGTGGGACGCTGCAACAATACGCTCAGCAGCGCCGTCTTTTGCTGCTGCCCGCCGCTGAGGTCATAAGGGTGTCTGTCCAGCACTTCCTCCAGTCCAAACCTCTGCACCAGCCGCTCCGTCTCCGCCGCGTCATATGTACCGATTTCCTTTGCATATTCATAAATTTCGCCGCGCACAGTGTCATGCGTGAAATGCAGCATGGGGTTTTGCGCCAAATAGCCCAGCCGCTGACCATCGCCTATTTTCATCTTGCCGCGCTGCGGTTTTTCCAGCCCAAGCAAAAGTTTCAGCAGCGTCGATTTTCCTGCGCCGTTTGCACCCATCAGCGCCAACAGTTCCCCTTGATACAACGTCAAATCCAAATCTTGCAGCACCGCCGACGCGTGTTTTTCATATCGAAAGGAAATACCGCGGCAGTTTAATACCTGCTCTGTTCCCGCGGGCACAGGCCGGTTCCGGCGGCTGCCTGTCACGCCACGCTGCCGCGCTTCTTTTACCGTAAACGGTACGCCGCCCTGTTTTCCGCTTTCCAAAAACCAAGCAGACACCTGCGGCACAAAAAGCCGCAGTTCCGGTTTTTCATAGAGCGCGCGGCAAACCGCTTCCGGTGCGCCTTGCGCAAACACCCGTCCGTCCTGCAAAAACACCACCTTGTCCGCCATAGCAAACACATTCTCCGTATGATGTTCCGCAATGAGCACCGTGATACCGAATTCCTCGTTCACCTGTTTTAAAAACTGCAAAAAAGACCGCGCCGCCACAGGGTCAAGCTGCGCCGTCGGTTCGTCCAGCAAAATCATGGCGGGACGCAGCAGTAACACCGACGCAAGCGCCACCATCTGTTTTTCTCCGCCTGACAGCGCCTGAATCGGTTTGTCCATGAGATGTTCCATACCGAAAAAGCTCACCATTTCCGCAATCCGCCGCCGCATTTCACTTACTTGCGTCTGCTGATTCTCCAGCGAAAACGCCAATTCCTGCCACACGCTGCCCGTCACGCATTGCGCGTCCGGATTTTGGAACACCATACCGATTTCCCGCACCATGTTCTCACCATGGGCGTCAAGCGGTTTGCCGCGGTAGTATATGGTTCCGCTTTGCTGTCCCGCCGGACGGATTTCTTTTTTGAGCTGCCGCAGCAGCGTGGTTTTTCCGCTGCCTGTTGTTCCGCAAAGCAGCACAAACGCGCCCGCTTCCACGTCAAAAGAAATGTCCTGTAAAACAGGACTTTGAGAAAGCGCAAATGCAAAAGACAAGTGTTCTATTTGAAGCAGCGCCATTTCTGCCATTCCTCCAATTCCAGCCAGACCGGCGTGATAAGGTAGCATCCGTAGAGCAAACAGGCGGTTGCCGGTTTCACGCCCCACAAAATCAAATCCATGCGCGGATACACGGAAAAGACCAGTCCGCCCGACAAACGCAGATACAAAAGCGCCGCGCCGGTCAGAACAAAAAAGCCGCACAGTAGCGCATCTTCCCGCCGAAAACGGTAGGGAAAATAAAATGTCCGTTTTCTGTGCAGTCCATAGCCCCGCGCCCGCATAGACTGCGCCGCCAGCAGCGCGTCCTCCAGCGACCACGAAACCAGCGCGCCCAGTTCCCGCGCGCCGCGGCTTACCCTTCGGCGCAGTCCGCCCCGTTCTTCTTTATATTTCAGACGGTGGACGGCGTGCAATTGCCGCGCCCGCTGCCGCAGCACCGGTATCTCCCGCATACAAAGCAGCAGTGCAAAGGTTGTTTTTTGCGCCGCCCGCGAGAACAAATACATCCATTTATCTGCATCCAAATAAACATTTCCTGCTAAAAATGCCAGCAATACACTCAACAGAGACAATGCCAGCAGTCCGCCATAGACCACCGATTCCAGCGTCACAGGATTTTCCCACAAATTGAACAGCACTATCCGTCCCCGATGGGAAAACAGCGGATTGATGAGCAAAAACATTGCCGCCAGAATCAACATCATACCCAGATTGCGTTTCATCTGCCGCCCGCCGTCCAAAAGTCCGTTCACCAGCACCAACAGTATCACGGATTCCACCAAAACGATAGGGTGCAGCCACAGCATAGGAACTGCCGCCGTGCCCGCCAGATAAAGCAGGCATGTGATAGGGTGCCGCTGTTTCAACTGTTCCGCCTCCGTTTCTGTCTGTTTTCGGTTCTTCCGTTAAATGCCGCCGCCGACATCTTTTCCCAGTTCCAGCGTATAAATCCAGCGCACTTCATCACCGGCATTCAGTTTCATCTGCCCCGCACTGCGCTGCACAAAATTCCCGTTTACTTCCACCATCCAGCCGCTGCCCGCGCCGCGGTCAAATTCAAACAAATTGTCAATCCCCTCCACATAGGGGCTTTTGCTGCCGCCCGACGCGACCACCGGAATCCCTGCTTCTTTTGCCACGCGGCGCAGCACGGTATATGCCGTATCGCCGTCTTCCAGCGCCACAGCCGTCCGGCTGATGACGCTGGTGCCGTCGCTTGGGATTTCCACCGACAGATAAACCACTTTTTCCTGCGTCGGCGCTTGTACCGGCGGCTGCTCTGCCGCAGGCTGCACGGGTGGTGCGGCAGGCTGAACGTCTCCCTGCGCCGCCGGCTGTGCCGCACTATTGCCCGCTTCCGCCGGTTTTTGCGTTGCTGCCGAATCGGTAGACTGCTGCGATTGCTGTGATTCTGCCGCTTCCGGCACAGTTTCCGTTTGCTGCGGCGGTTCCTCTGTCGGCGCGCCGCCCTGCTCCGTCACGGTCGGCGACGGGTCAGGCTGCGGCTCCGGTTCCTGTTTTCCGCACCCTGCCGCAAACAGCATACATAGACATAAAACGCCTATTATCCATTGTTTTTTGTTCAACTCAAACACCTCAATCCATGGAACCAAATTCTATTTCTGCCCTTGCAGCCGCATTCCCACAACTGCCACCATTTCCCGCGTCACCGTTCCCTGTGGGTCAAAATATCCGCCGTCTCCCTGCATGATTCCTGCCTGATAAACGGTATAAACACCTGTTTTTGCCCATGCCGATATATCCGCATCGTCCGCTAACCGCGCTGATTCTGCTGTCTCAAACAATCCGCTGCGGCTTAAAAACACCGCCATTTCCTCTCGCGTCAGCGGGTCGTTCGGACGGAAAGTATCTTGCGCATTCGGCGTAATCAGTCCGCCAGCCGCCGCGTTTTTCAGTTCCTCATAAAACCAATCTGATTTTGTCACATCAGCATATAAATCGGTCGGTTCTATCTGTCCCGCTTCCGGCTGGTATGCCAAAATGCGCACCAGCAACGCCAAAAATTCCGCGCGGGTAATCGGTTTTTGCGGCGCAAAACTGCTGTCCGCATACCCTTTCACAATGCCCTGCCGCACCGCCTGCAAAATAGCGTCCCACGCCCAGTCCGACGCCGCTTCCAAATCGGTAATCTCCACCTGTGAAGGTGCTCCTCCTGCGGCATATTTTCGCTGCACGTCCCGCAAGTCAAACAATCTCGCCTTGCCGCCTCGCAGCCGCTCCCACGCACTCAAGGCATAGAGCACCTGCGTCGTCGCCATTTCGTTGGCCTCGGTATCTGCCATGAGATAGCGGAATCCGCCTTCCGGCGCGGTGCTGTCTGTTAAATAATCCACTATCGTGCGTCCCTGTTTGATAAACCGCGCGTCCTGTGTCGGGTCAATTTCCACTGCGCACAGCGCGGTCAGCACCTGCGCCGCGCTCATGCTGTTTTCCGCGCCCATTCCGGCGTAGCCCGCTGTGTCCAGCTGCACTTCCGCCAACCAATTTATCGCTTTTTCCACTGCCGCCGCTGCCGTCTCTTGCTGCCTGTGCGGCGCAAGCGCAGTGACTGCCGCCGCGGTTAAATCCACATCCGCGCCAAAGTTATCGGTAAAGACAAAATATCCTTTTTCCTTTTGCAGCGCGCATATTTTTTCCACCAGCTTGTCCGCCGTCCACAGTGCATCCGCCGGCAAGGAATAGTCTTGGCTATCCAGCACCAGCAAAGTATATATGTATCCGTTCAGTCCTTGTTTTTCCACCAAATCGCTTTTGCAAAGTTCCCCAATCAAGTCCACGCCCGCGACATTACGTGCGTCATATCCCAATGCACCCGCAACCAGCGCCATACGCGCATAATCCGTGGCATAAGTCAAATGTCCTCTCGCACTGATGGTCTCCTGCAAATAGGTTCCCATGCGCTGCAAGTGCGCTTCCGCCGGTACATCTGCCGCACCGCTGCGCGCAAGTGCAAACAGATTCCAGTCTGCATTGGAGGAATATTCCTCCTCCTGCGCCATCAAATAAGACTGCGCTTTTTGCACCACGCCCGCTTCCTGCGCCTGTACGCCAAAGGCTCCCCATAATAGTATCATGCATAAAAGAAACGCCGTTTTTCTCCTGCGGCAAATTTGTTTCATTGTTCCGTCCCCTCTCCGACCAAATTCTTTTCCCAGTATATCATCATCTTTTTCCAAAGTCAACCGCCATTTTCTGATTTATTTTTTTTGCTTTTTTGTCTTGACTCTTTTCTGCGGCTGTGATATACTGGTAATCACTATTGGAAATATGAATTAGCGTGCGGTTTGCTTTTCGTCACAGAAAAGCGTTCAGGGAATACGGTGAAAATCCGTAACAGTCACTGCTACTGTAAGGAAGGACAACCTTTGCAAAAATCCACTGGCAGCTATACCATGCCGGGAAGGGGCAAAGGAAGGATGAATTCCGAGTCAGGATATCTGGACCGTTCGTTTGGCACAAATACCTTCTGTGTAAAGGGCATCGTGCGAATGGGCAGGGACGATAAAGCGTCCGGTCTATCACTCCAGATACGCACTATGCCGGTTCTTCAGACAGAACCGGCTTTTTGTATTTCTATTTCACTATCCATTTTAAGGAGGATTCATTTTATGAAAACCAAATCTACTTTACTGCACAGAGCATGTCCATTGCTGGTGCTGTTCACTTTGTTTTGCTCGCTTTTCGCAGGTTCCATTGCCGCGGAAGAACAAACAATAAGTGTCCAGATTGCCGTTGCGGGACAGTCGGACAGCGGTTTCGCTTTCCTGTCCCAACCGGCAGCTGTTGAACTGGAGAGCGAAAGCGCCAATGCGTTTGCCGCTTTGCAGACTTCCGGCATCACCTATGAAGCAACCGGCGGCTATGTGACTTCCATTTTGGGACAAGCTGCTTCCGGCATGGACGGCTGGCAGTTTACCATCAACGACACGCTTGTTTCCGTTGGCGCACAGCAAGCGGCGCTCTCTGACGGCGATGTTGTTCTATGGATTTATACCAAAGGCAGCAACGATTATCTCATGCCGACTTGGCAAGCTATGACCGATACCGCGCCGGCAAACAAAACAGAATCCGAAGCGCTTATTGGCGACGGCACAGGTGTTACACTGGACGCGGACGGCACATTGCTGACGCTTTCCACTGCGCCCGCATCTATTACATACGCCAGCGCGGGCATTGGCGGCAGCGTGTTGTCTCAGGCATATCTGACCAAAGATGTACCTCTGGTTGTCAAAGACTATTCCATGACCAATGTAACAGGAACCCCCACCAATTTGCAGCTTACTTTAACAGAGGACGGTATTCTGGCGGCGCCTGCCGACCCTGAAAAACCGGTTCAGGTTGACGCATTTTTGCTGCAGGCGGACGGTGTGGTTTTCCGTCCCACCTCGATTACCTACACACCGGAGACTGTTTCGGCGGAAATCAGCGTTCAGTTTGCCATTGCGGGTCAAGATGACAACGGATTTTCTTTCCTTGTTCAGCCTGCTCCGCTCACTTTGACAGCCGAACAGCCACAGACCGTGCTTGGCACTTTAATTGCTTCCGGCACGGAATATGAAGCGACAGACGGTTTTGTCACCTCTGTAAACGGTATTGCAGCGGAAGGCATGGACGGCTGGCAGTTTCATGTCAATGACACGCCGGTTGCCACAGCGTCGGACAAAACCGCTTTGCAGCAAGGCGACACGGTTCTTTGGGTCTACAGCAAGGCGGATAACGGCTATCTCATGCCGACTTGGGAAGCCATGACCGGTACTGCACCGGTAAACAAACAACAGCCGGACGCAATGATTGGCGACGGCAAAACCATTCAGCTTTCCGATTCAGAAACCAGACTCACGCTTAACCCTGCGCCTGCTTCTGTAACATTTGCCTGCGCAAGCGCAAGCAGCAGCGTGTTGGCGCAAAGCTGGCTGACTGCCGGCGAGCCGCTCGTTTTAAAAACCTTTACCCTAGACAAACTTTCCGGTACGGACACCAATTTGCAAGTCACGTTAAAAGACGGTGCATTCTATCTTGCACCGGCAGATACCAAAAAAGCAGTAGATGTGAAACACTTCAGTCTGCAAGTGGATGGCGTGAACTATCGCGCTGCGGCGGTTTCCTACCGACCGGCGACCAGTACGCCGACACCAACGCCAACTCCCACGCCCGGTCGTCCCAGCGGCGGCGGTCGCCCCAGTGGCAGCGGCGGTGGCGGAGGTGTTGTTGTGGTTCCGCCGACTTCCACGCCGGACGCTTCTGCCGGCGGACAACCTGCCCCAACTCCCGCGCCTGACGGCACAGAATTTTCACAGTCGGATTGGTTTTATGCTCCGACGGTGGCGCTGATGGAGAAAAATATCATCAAAGGCGACGCGGATACCGGCGCAGTCCGTCCGAACGATACTATCAACCGCGAAGAAATCGCTTCTTTGCTTGTATCTGCTTATCAGTTGCCTGTTTTGACACATGAAAATGATTTTGCAGACAGCACCTCCTCCGAGTGGGCGCTGGATTTGCTCTATACACTCAAAGAGCGCGGCGTGATGAACGGAGACGGCAGCGGTATGCAGGGACTGCAGCAGGCAACCCGCCTGGACGTTGCGGTGCTGTTGGCGCGCATGGAAGGTATCACCTCTGCGGACACCGCTGTGTTAGACCGGTTCAGCGACGCTGTTTCCATTCCGGACTGGGCGCGTGCTTCTGTTGCCGCAATGGTGGAAAAAGGATATTTGTCCGGTTATGAAGATGGTACGCTGCGCCTGGAACAATCTATTTTGCGCTGCGAAACTTTTGCTTTGCTCTATCGCATGATTGGATAAGTACAGCTATAGGTCAGAATCATACCATTCTTTTTTCTAACAGTATATTTTCTGTTTTATTCTGACTAGCGCCATTCGCACGAAAATGAATGAATCTATATGAGACAAAGCCACTCCTTTTCAGGCGGTATCCAGATAAGTGATAACAATATGATATAAAAAATGCGTTCGGCAGACAATACCGAACGCATTTTTTAGCTTTCACTAAACGGTTCATTCTTATATCTTTTTTGCAAACCATTATATGATAATACCTAGGTATACTTATGGTACCATCTATGTTGTATCATTTCTTTTCCTCTACATAGCGTTCTACTCTCAGCTTCAATTTATATTTTTCCCGCAGGGCGGCTATCTGTGCCATTTGCTCTGATTTATGATGCAAGTCAAGTGCTTCCTGGCTCTGCCATCGGTCAATTAACAAAACTGTTTCTGTATCGTCCATTGGAAAATAATATTCATATCTTTCATTTCCCGTTTCCGCGCGTACTGCGCTCACAATCCCACTCCGTACCATCTCTTCCGCAAATTTTCTGGCATTTCCGTTTTTTCCTGTATAATATAAATGAATGGTAATGCTCATGGCGTTTCCCTCCCTCGATACAATCCAATTTATTTTCACATCTTTTTTGGCAGCGGCAAACCACTTGACAGCAAACCGGTTCACGTTTTCGGAAATAGGCGTTGTACCGTCCGCTTGAGGCAAACAAAAGTCGAATCTCATGCGGTTCCTAGGGCAGGAAAGCGACCTAAGCCACTGCTCCGTTTTCTCCACGAAATGCGCGGCGGCAAGCGTTGTTTTGCTGCTTCCGTTCGCGCCGCATATCACAATCCCCTCCGCCATATTTATCTCCGCCGCTCATCAATTTGTCCTCTCATATAGGTGGAAATTTCGTCTCTTAGCAATATTCTCTTTTTGACTAGTATACTGTAATAAATGTACTTTTTGGCGCAAAAGTACCAAACATGTAGAATCCTGAACTTTTCATTCATGAAATCTTCGGACATACCCTCTGGGGCACGCGCGTGCCGAAGATTTCATACCCTACAGCGTTCGGAGTGCCGCGTCACGCGGCGCGACACGCGAGTGAAGAACGGTGGCAGGGGGAATTCCCAAGGGGGGGATGAATCGACGGCGTAAGCCGGAGAGAATCCTTTCTTGGAAATCATTATACCATATCTATTCTTTTTATTGCAACAAAAAATGAGATGCCGGATTATTCCATGCATCTCATTTCCTTATCATACAAAATTTTAGTCAACCAGTTCCAAAATCGCCATGGGCGCTGCGTCTCCGCGGCGCGGACCAGCTTTGATGATTCTGGTATATCCGCCATTTCTTTCTGCGTATTTCGGCGCAATTTCATCGAAGAGTTTCACAACTACTTCACGCTTTGTGATAAAGCCCAGCGCCTGGCGTTTTGTATGCAAGGTATTTTTCTTTCCAAGAGTAATCATTTTTTCAGCAAGCGAACGAACTTCTTTCGCTTTTGCTTCTGTCGTCATGATTTTTCCGTTTTCCAGTAATGATGTTACCAGATTTCTCAGCATCATCATTCTGTGCGCGGTCGGACGACCCAGTTTTCTTGTACCTGGCATATCTCTTCAGCCTCCTTTGCGGGTTTATTTCGGAATTTTATTCTTCTTCTCTGCTCAGTGACAGACCCAGTGCATGCAGTTTTCCAATGACTTCTTCAAGGGATTTGCGTCCCAGGTTCCGAACCTTAATCATGTCCTCTTCGGTACGGTTGATTAAGTCTTCTACCGTATTGATTCCTGCGCGTTTCAAACAGTTATACGCACGAACCGACAAATCCAGTTCTTCAATTGTCATTTCCAGCACTTTTTCCTTCTTGTTATCATCTTTTTCAATGATAATTTCCGTATTTTTCGCGTTGTCTGACAATTCAATGAAGAAACTCAAATAGTCGCTTAAAATCTTTGCACTGATACTAACCGCCTCATCCGGCGACACAATACCATTGGTCCACACTTCAATGGTCAGCTTGTCATAATCGGTAATCTGTCCCACACGGGTGTTTTCCACCACGTAGTTCACTTTGTGAACCGGCGTATAGATGGAATCCATCTGAATGGTACCGATAATGCCGCTGCCCGTTTTATTTTTCTCTGATGGCACATACCCTCTGCCTTTATCCACAGTCATATCCATCACCAGACTGCCATCGCTGCTTAATGTCGCGATATGCAAATCAGGATTCAGGATTTCCACATCAGCATCTGTTTTGATGTCACCTGCGCGAACTTCGCCTTCTCCGTTCATTTCCACAGAAAGCGTCCGCGGTCCTTCGCCGTCAATCTTTACAACCAGTTGTTTCAGATTGAGGACAATCTCAGTCACATCTTCTTTTACGCCATCAATTTTGGATATTTCGTGTTGAACACCTTCAATTTTTACGGAAGTTACCGCCGATCCTTCCAGGGAGGACAGCATGATTCTGCGCAGGGAGTTTCCCAGCGTGATACCATATCCTCGCTCCAGCGGTTCTACGACGAACTTCCCATAGGTACCGTCCGAACTCAACTCCACCCGCTCGATACGCGGTCTTTCAATTTCTATCATCTCGTAACCCTCCTTATGACTTGAAGCAGAACATTTTCCTCTACTCGTATGTTTCGGGGCGTTTTCGCCGGCTATGCCGCAAACGCCTTGTCTGGTGGGAAAGAGTCTGCCGTCTTTCGCCGTTTCATCAACATTTCTAATAAGACCCTATTTCTGTTTGACCGGCATCCGGTCTGTGGAGACATTTTGCACTCCACATCCTTTCTACCTGCCGCGGCCTTATATTCACTCACTTTATGAGGGCGATATACAGGCATCCTTTTATTATTTGGAGTAAAGCTCAACAATCAAGTGTTCTTCCAGCGGGATTTCAACATCTTCACGCGCCGGTGTGGAAACCACTTTTGCTTCCATCGCATCGCCGTTGTATTCTAACCAAGTCGGTTTTGTTCTGTTTGCATTCGCTTCCACGTTATTTTTGAATTTATCCAATGCTGCACTCTTTTCAGAGAGTTTAATCACATCTCCGACTTTCAGCAGAATGGAAGAAATTGTCACTCTTCTGCCATTGATTTCAAAATGACCGTGACGAATCAGCTGACGCGCTTCCGCACGGGACATGGTAAATCCCAATTTATAAACCGCGTTATCCAGCCGGCTCTCCAAAATTGCCAGCAGGTTTTCACCTGTAACACCTTTTTTGTTTGAAGCCATTTCAAAATATTTCCGGAATTGTTTTTCCAGAACGCCGTAGTGTCTTCTTGCTTTCTGTTTTTCACGCAACTGCAGTCCGTATTCCGACAGTTTCTTACGGCTCATGCCATGTTGACCCGGCGCATATTTTCTTCTGTTAATCGCACATTTATCCGAGTAGCATCTGTCGCCTTTGAGATATAACTTATCTCCTTCACGGCGGCACAATCTACATACCGGTCCAGTATATCTTGCCATGTTTCGTTTGCACCTCCACTCTTTTCAAATTACACTCTTCTTCTTTTCGGCGGTCTGCAGCCGTTGTGCGGAATTGGTGTTGTATCCTTAATCATGGTAACTTCCAATCCAGCTGTCTGCAACGCACGAATTGCCGCTTCACGACCAGCGCCCGGTCCTTTTACGAAAACTTCAACGGTTTTCAGACCGTGTTCCATTGCAGCGTTTGCTGCGGTTTCCGCTGCCATCTGTGCTGCAAACGGCGTGTTTTTACGGGAACCTCTAAAGCCCAGTCCGCCGGCGCTTGCCCAAGACAGAGCGTTGCCCGCTGTGTCCGTGATAGTAACAATAGTGTTATTGAAAGTTGAACGGATATGCACCGCACCTCTATCTACATGTTTTTTCTCGCGACGTTTTCTTGTACCTTTTTTCGTAGCCGTCTTTGCCATTTTGCACTCTCCCTCCCCACTTATGGTTTTGGTTGATTCAAATCATCTATTATTTTTTCTTGTTTGCAATTGTCTTTCTGGGACCTTTGCGGGTTCTTGCATTGGTTTTTGTTTTCTGACCGCGTACCGGCAGACCTTTTCTGTGTCTGATGCCGCGGTAGCAACCAATTTCCATCAGGCGTTTGATGTTCAGCGCCACTTCGCGGCGCAGGTCACCTTCCACCTGGTATTCTTTATCAATTGCAGCACGCAGTTTTGCGATGTCGTCCTCAGTCAGGTCTTTGACTCTGATGTCCGGATTGACACCGGTTTCCTTCAGGATTTTCTGTGCGCTTGGTTTGCCAATTCCAAAAATATAGGTCAGCCCAATTTCCACACGTTTTTCTCTGGGCAAATCCACTCCGGCAATTCTCGCCATACTTTTGCACCTCCTACTGCATCCAAATTGTAATATCTATTTCACTGAATCATACAAATACTTTTCTTTTATGGAAAGCATTTATCAGCCGCTCATGATTCAACACTGAAATACGCCTATGTTTATCCCTGTTTTTGTTTGTGCTTCGGATTTTCACAGATTACCATAACTTTGCCTTTGCGTTTGATAATTCTGCACTTTTCGCACATGGGTTTTACAGATGGTTTCACCTTCATGTCGGGTACCTCCCTCATCTTCAAAGTATCTGCTTCTACTCTATGTTTCTTTTATTTCGCACGCCAGGTTATTCTTCCTTTGGTCAGGTCATAGGGCGACATTTCCACTGTGACTTTATCGCCCGGCAAAATCTTAATGAAATTCATTCTGAGTTTGCCGGAAATATGCGCCAAAATGGTGTGCCCGTTTTCCAATTCCACATGGAACATGGCATTGGGCAGTGTTTCTACCACTGTGCCTTCCAGTTCGATGATATTTTCTTTTGCCAAGGAAACATCCTCCTTTTCAACGTGGCTGGGCAGCGCCCAGCAGAGTTCTGATTTTCTTATCCGTCAAATCGTCTGTAATCGTGATGGGCTGCGCGTCCGTCAGACGCACATGCTTCCATTTCTTCCGTTTCGGTTTTTCCATTTTCCGCCGCTTACCGTCGGCAAGCAGAACATAGTCCCCCTCCTGCCGGAGCACCAGAAAAAGCGTTCCGCTGTCGTGCCCCGCCATTGATTTGACAATGCTTCCGGTTTTGATTTCTAGCATGTTCCATCACCTATCGTTGTGATTTCCGGTTCATCTTCCGTTATGATAATCGTGTTTTCATAATGGGCAGATAAACTTCCGTCTTTTGTCACAACGCCCCACCCATCTTTTAGCACGCGTACCTCATAGTCTCCTGCATTGACCATTGGTTCTACCGCAATGGTCATGCCCGGTGCAAAACGGATACCGCGTCCCGGATTGCCGAAATTCGGCACGTCCGGCGACTCGTGCAAATGGGCGCCGATTCCATGGCCGACTAAATCTCGAACGACTGAATAACCATGGGATTCTACATATGCCTGTACTGCGTGCGATAAATCTCCCAAGCGGTTGCCCACTCGGGCTTTGCGAATGCCTTCAAAAAAGCTTTGTCGTGTCACCTCTATCAAGCGGGCTGCTTCCGGCGAAATCGTTCCGACCGGAAACGTTCTCGCCGCGTCCGCGTGATAACCGCAGTAGCAGACGCCAACATCCAGACTAATGATATCCCCTTCCGACAGTTTCATCTGTCTCGCGGGAATTCCATGCACCACCATCTCGTTCGGCGAAGCACAAATGCTTCCCGGGAAACCATTATAGTTTTTAAACGAGGGGGTTGCATTCCGACTGGTAATGAAATCATATGCCAGCTGGTCCAGATGTTTCGTATCGACACCCGGGTGAATTTCTTCCCGCAGAACTTCAAATGTTTCCGCAAGAATCTTCCCCGCGTGCCGCATCAACTCTAATTCTTGTTTGCTTTTTGTTGTAATCAACCGGGCACCTTCCTTCTCATTTGTCAAGCGCTTGAAAGAGCATTTCAGTCGTATGCTCCACTTCTTTCTGTCCCTTCACCGTAACCAGATTTCCTTTTTCACGATAAAAGCGAATCAGCGGCTCTGTTTGAGAATGATAGACCTCCAGCCGTATTTTCACAGTTTCCTCTGTGTCGTCGTCGCGGGTCACAAGCGTTCCGCCGCATTTGTCGCACAGACTGTCTTTTTCAGATGGGTTGTCATCAATATGGTATACTGCTCCGCATTCGCCGCATTGTCTGCGTCCCGAAATCCGGCGGACGACTTCTTCATCCGCAACGTCAATCAAAATGACTTTATCAAACTGTATCCCCATATCGTCTGCAGCCTGTGCCTGCCGGAGCGTCCGCGGAAAACCGTCCAAAATGTACCCATTTTTACAGTCCTCCTCTGCAAGCCGCTCCCGCACGATAGCAATTGTCACATCATCAGGAACCAGCTGCCCTTTGTCGATATATTCTTTCGCCAGCTTTCCGGAAGGCGTCATCTGTTCCATCGCCTTTCGGAAAATTGCACCGGTGGAAATGGTTGGAATCCGGTAGCGTTCTACCAATTTCTCCGCCTGTGTTCCTTTTCCGGCTGCCGGCGGTCCTAATAATAAAAGTTTCATATCGTCCCCTCTGAATCTCTTTTCTAAAATATCGTCCTCTTTGGTAAACGGAAGTTTTCCTTATTCGAGGAATCCTTTGTAATGACGCATCATGAGCTGAGATTCCAACTGACGGTAGGTTTCCAGTGCAACACCAACCAAAATCAGCAAGGAAGTTCCGCTAAATCCGATTGATACATTGGTTTTAGATGCCAACATCGGCAGTACCGCAATAAATGCGATAAAAATGGAACCCATTACTGTTACGCGGTTCATTACGCGGGAAATATATTCGCTAGTCGGACGTCCCGGGCGGATACCCGGAATAAATCCGCCATTTGCTTTGATGTTGTTTGACATTTCAATCGGGTTGTACATCATCGCTGTGTAGAAGAATGTGAAGAAGATAATCAGGATGAAATACAACAGTGCATAGAACCAAGATGTTGGGCCAATGAATTTCAGAAATCCTTCCAGCCAAGACCCTTGTTTTGCACCGCCGAACAACTGCGCAATCGTTGACGGGAATGCCATCAGCGAGGACGCAAAGATAATCGGGATAACACCTGCCATTGCCACTTTAAACGGAATGTGGGTGCTCTGTCCGCCATACATTTTTCTGCCAACAACACGTTTTGCATATTGTACCGGAATTCTGCGTTCTGCATCGTTCATCAAAACCACCAGCGCGAATACTATCAAAACGGCTGCGACAATAACAACGCCAATCAGCCAAGACATTGTTCCGCCCTGCACGGCAACGATAAACTGCTGAATCATACTCGGTACGCGTGTTACAATACCGGTAAAGATAATCATTGAAATACCATTGCCAACGCCTTTATCGGAAATCTGTTCTCCAATCCACATCAGGAATGCTGTTCCCGCTGTGAGCGAAATCACAATCGTTGCAAAACTCATGAATCCCGGATTGGATACCAGACTGCTGTTCACCAGACCGACATAGATACCGGACGCTTGAATGAACGCCAGAATCACGGTGCTGTAGCGTGTCCATTTTTCAATGATTTTTCTGCCTTCTTGTCCTTCTTTTGCCAGACGTTCCAAAGCCGGAATCGCCACGGTCAAAAGCTGGATGATAATGGATGCCGTTACATACGGCGTAATACTCATAGCAAAGATAGATGCATTTTCCAGCGCACCACCGCCGATGATGTTCAAAAAGTTAAAAATCGACGCCTGACCAGCTTGTGTTGCACCAGCACCAATTCCCATGAGTTGGGCGATTGCATCGCTTTTTATGCCAGGGACGGAAATCACACAGCCCAATTGGAAGATTGCCAGCATTAATCCTGTAAAGAGCAGCTTCTTCCGCAGGTCGGGCACTTTCCATGCGTTAATTAAGGTTTTAATCACCTTACATCACCTCTACCTTTCCGCCTGCTGCTTCAATCTTTTCTTTCGCTCCTTTTGTCACGCGCGCTGCCTGGACAGTCAGTTTCTTTTCGATGCTGCCTGTTCCCAGTACAACCACGCCGTCATAAGTTTTGCGAATAACACCGGATTCTTTCAAAAGCTGCGGCGTTACGACAGTACCGTCTTCAAATTTATTCAAATCTGTCAGTTTTACTTCTGCATATTGTTTAGCAAAAATATTGGTAAATCCACGTTTCGGAATTCTTCTGTAGAGAGGCATCTGACCCCCTTCAAAACCCGGTCTTACACCGCCGCCGGAACGTGCATTCTGCCCTTTATGTCCTTTGCCGGCTGTTTTACCGTTTCCGCTTCCGTGTCCGCGACCTTTTCTCTTCACGTCTTTCGTGGAGCCGGGCGCCGGTGAAAGTTCATGTAGACGCATTTCCTTCGCCTCCTTTCGGTCTAATTTCTTATATCTCGCGAACGCTTACCAAATGCGTTACTTTATTTACCATACCTCTAATCTGAGGATTGTCAGGATGCACTTTCACATCTCTGATTTTTTTCAGTCCCAGTGCTTCGAGAGTCGCAATTTGATCTTTTTTGCGGCCGATTGCACTTTTGGTCTGTGTTACCTCAAGTTGTTTCGCCATGATAATTGCTCCCTCCTATTACACTAACAGTTCTTTTACTTCTTTTCCTCTCAGCGCAGCAACTTCATCTGCCTGTTTGAGGTTCTTCAGCGCTTCGATGGTTGCGTTCACCACGTTGCGCGGATTGTTAGACCTCATGGATTTCGTTCTGATATCACGAACGCCGGCCAGTTCCAGGACCGCACGAACCGGTCCGCCTGCGATAACCCCTGTACCAGGACCAGCGGGTTTGAGCAGTACTGTACCTGCGCCGAATTTACCTACGATTTCATGTGTGATTGTGGTGCCTGCCATCGGGAAAGAAATCATGTTTTTCTTTGCATCTTCGATTCCTTTTCTAACAGCTTCCGGAATTTCAGCAGCTTTTCCCATACCGCAGCCCACATGACCATTTTCGTCACCGACAACAACCAGTGCGCTGAAACGGAAGGTTCTACCACCTTTAACAACCTTGGCAACACGATTTATCGTAACAACTTTTTCTTTCAGTTCCGGTACGTTAGAATCCATCATTTTTTCCGCCATTGTTTTCGCCTCCTTCTTGCAAACTATAGGGTCTATTTCAAAACAGTTCTATTAGAATTCCAAGCCGCCTTCCCTGGCGCCTTCCGCTAAGGCCGCTACCCGTCCATGGTAGATGTAGCCGCCGCGGTCAAATACAACTGATGTAATTCCTGCCGCTTTTGCTTTTTCTGCGACCAGTTTTCCGACTTCTTTCGCCGCTTCGACGTTTCCGCCGTTTTTCCCTTCCATGGCTTTTTCCAAAGAAGAAGCCGCTACCAGAGTTTTTCCGGCTACGTCGTCGATTACCTGCGCATAGATATTGCTGAGCGAACGGTAAACGCACAGTCTCGGACGCTGTGCTGTCCCGCTGATATGTTTACGCACACGCGCGTGGCGTCTTTTTCTCGCAACATTGCTTCCAGCTTTTTTTATCATCTTGTTTTCGCCTCCTCCGCTACAAAATAAGGAAATTCAGGTTCGGCATGTCTCATGCCGCCGCATTATTTCTTCGCTTTACCTGTTTTACCTTCTTTACGTCTGATGTGTTCATCCGCATATTTAATACCTTTGCCCTTGTAGGGTTCCGGCGGTCTTTTTTCCCGTACTTCCGCAGCGAACTGACCTACTTTTTGTTTGTCAATCCCTTTAATGATAATCTGGTTGGGAGAGGGCACATCAATTGTGATGTCGCCGTTTTCTTCCATTTCAACCGGATGGGAGTATCCCAGGCTGAGCACCAGTTTTTTGCCCTGTTTCTGGGCTCTATAACCAACACCGTTTACTTCCAGGACTTTTTCAAATCCTTCCGAAACGCCTGTTACCATATTGTTCAGCAGCGCGCGAGTCAAACCGTGCAGCGCTCTGTTTCTTTTTTCGTCATTAGACCGCGATACAATCACTTCAGAACCTTGTACTTCCACTTTGATTTGTGAGTCAAATGTGTCTGTCAGTGTTCCTTTGGGACCTTTCACCGTCACATTCGCACCGTCGATTTTCACATCAACGCCGGACGGAATCGCGATAGGCATTTTTCCTATTCTGGACACTGTTTACACCTCCTCGGCTTTCTCCATAATTTCTGTTACCATACAAATGCAAGAACTTCTCCGCCCACATTCGCGCTTCTCGCATCTTTGTCGGTCATGATGCCTTTTGAGGTCGAGATAATTGCAATACCCATACCCCGCAGCACTTTTGGAAGTTCATCCTTGCCGGCATATATTCTAAGTCCGGGCTTGCTCACTCTTTTGATTCCGGAGATCGCAGAAGATTTTCCCTGACCATATTTTAACGTGACTCGAATGATACCCTGTACATTGCCATCTAACAGTTGATAGCCTTTGATGTAACCTTCATTGTTCAATATTTCGGCAATCGCTTTTTTCATGCCCGACGCCGGAATATCTACAGTATCATGTTTTGCAGCGCTGGCGTTTCTGATTCTTGTCAGCATATCTGCAATCGGATCTGTTATATTCATGAAGTGTACCTCCTTCCTTCCTCTCGGTTTCTGTTTTTACCAGCTTGCCTTTTTCACACCCGGAATCTGACCTTTATACGCCAATTCACGGAAGCAAATACGGCAGATGCCGAATTTTCTCAAATATGCATGCGGACGTCCGCACAATTTACATCTGTTGTAGTATCTCGTTGAATACTTTGGCGTTCTCTGCTGTTTTAACACCATTGATTTTTTAGCCACTTTTGTTTACCCCCTCTCAATTTTTACTAAACGGAGCACCCATCAGCGTTAATAACTCACGAGCTTCTTCATCAGTCTGCGCAGTCGTCACAAAGATAATATCCATACCTCTGATTTTGTCAATCTTGTCGTATTCAATTTCAGGGAAAATGAGCTGTTCTCTCACACCCATAGAATAGTTCCCTCTGCCGTCAAAGGAGTTCGGGTTGATACCCCGAAAGTCACGTACACGCGGCAGTGCAACATTGAACAATCTATCCATAAATTCGTACATTTTTTCTGCACGAAGTGTTACCTTAACACCGATATTCATGCCTTCTCTGAGTTTGAAGTTTGCGACGGATTTTTTCGCTTTTGTCACAACCGCTTTCTGCCCAGTGATGGCTTCGAGATCCGCTACCGCTGCATCCAGCGCTTTCGGATTTTCTTTTGCTTCTCCCATTCCGATATTGACAACGATTTTCTCAAATTTCGGAATCTGCATCACGCTTTTATATTCAAATTTTTTCATCAGCGCGGGAGCAACTTCTTTTGTATAAAACTCTTTCATTCTCGCCATTGCTGCTTTCCTCCTTCCTTTTCATAAGATGTTAGTCGTCCAGAACTTCTCCGCAATGTTTGCAGTATCTGGCGCGGGTTCCGTCGCCCAGAACCTTTCTGCCAATTCTGGTCGGCTCGCCGCATTTTCCGCAAATCCGCATTACTTTGGACGCATACAGCGGCGCTTCTTGTTTCAGGATTCCGCCATCATCGCCTTGGCGGCGCGGTTTTGTGTGGCGGCTGACCATGTTGATTTTTTCCACCACTACTTTGTTCTGCGCCGGAAACGCTTCGATTACTTTTCCTTTTTTGCCTTTATCTTTACCGGAGATAACAATGACGTTATCGCCTGTCTTGATATGCATTTTACTCATTCTCTCGCCTCCTCGTCAGTCATTTGACTTGTGCTTTTCAAACAAACCGGGATTATAATACTTCCGGCGCCAGAGACAGGATTTTCATATATTCCTTGTCACGCAATTCTCTTGCAACCGGTCCGAAAATACGAGTCCCTCTCGGGTTTTTATCGTCTCTGATAATGACCGCGGCATTTTCGTCAAATCTGATGTAGGAGCCATCGCTGCGGCGGGTTTCTTTTACCGTCCGTACCACAACCGCTTTTACTACTTCACCTTTTTTAACAACGCCGCCGGGTGTTGCTTTTTTAACAGAAGCCACTACAACGTCTCCGATGTGTGCAATCTTTCTGCCGCTTCCGCCCAGCACACGGATACACATCAGTTCTTTTGCGCCGGTGTTATCCGCAACCTTCATGATTGTCTGCTGTTGAATCATGGATTTTGCATCTCCTTCCCACGCACTCCTCTGCATTATCTGCTTATGAAGCGCGACATATAGTAACGTTCGGTATCAACCGACGTTGGATTATTTCGCTTTCTCTACAATTTCAACAAGCCGCCATCTTTTGTCTTTAGAAAGGGGTCTTGTTTCCATCACTCTCACGCGGTCGCCAATCTGACAGGTATTGTTCTCGTCGTGAGCTTTGAGTTTATATGTTCTGCGAACGATTTTTCCGTACAGTGGGTGTTTGACGTTTTCTTCAATTGCAACCGTGATGGTTTTATCCATTTTGTCGCTGACAACTTTGCCCACTCTTACTTTTCTGTAATTGCGTTCTGCCACGTTCCTTCCTCCTTTTTACGAAAATGTCTGTTTTTCGGAACATCTCTTCTGATTTATACCGATTCCTTCAATTCCGTTTCCCGCATGACGGTTTTCACCCGTGCAATGGTGCGTTTCACTTCAACCATTTTCATGGGATTGTCTAACTGGTTGGTGGCATGTTGAAATCGCAGATTGAACAGTTCCTGTTTCAGTTCTTTCAGTTTCAGTTCGAGTTCATCCTGAGTCATATCACGAATTTCATTAACCTTCATTTGCCTCACCTTCCGTTTCCATGTCCTTGCGGACAACAAATTTACACTTAATCGGAAGTTTGTGGATTGCACGAGACATAGCAGCCTTTGCAACTTCTTCCGATACACCGGCGATTTCAAACAGAATACGATCCGGTTTTACAACCGCTACCCAATATTCCGGAGACCCTTTTCCGCTACCCATTCGGGTTTCAGCCGGTTTTTCCGTAACAGGCTTGTCAGGGAAAATTTTAATCCAAACCTGACCGCCCCTTCTGATATATCTTGTCATAGCGATACGGGCTGCTTCAATCTGGTTGGAAGTAATCCAGCCGGGCTCCAGCGCCTGTATGCCGAATTCACCATAAGTGATTTTGTTTCCGCGGGTTGCACGGCCTTTCATGCGGCCTCTCTGTACCCGGCGGTATTTCACACGTTTGGGCATCAACATATTATTTTCCTCCTCCCTGTGCAGTTACCTTCTTACTTTCCGGAAGGACTTCCCCTTTATAGATCCATACTTTTACGCCGATTTTACCATAGGTTGTATCTGCTTCATAGAATCCATAATCAATATCTGCACGCAATGTTTGCAGCGGAATGGTTCCTTCATGATAGTGTTCGCTGCGCGCGATTTCTGCGCCGCCGAGACGACCGGAGCACTGGGTTTTAATTCCCTTTGCGCCACATTTCATCACGCGTGCCATGGTAGATTTCATAGCGCGGCGGAAGGAAATACGGCGTTCCAGCTGAGATGCGATATTTTCCGCAACCAACTGCGCGTCCATATCCGGCGTTTTGATTTCCTTGATGTTAATGTTCACCGGTTTGTCAATCATTTTGATCAAATCGGTTTTCAGTTTTTCGATTTCACTGCCGCTGCGGCCGATGATGATACCCGGTTTTGCAGCATGAATATTAATGAAAACTTTATTTGCTTTACGTTCGATTTCAAATTTGGAAACGCCCGCTGCAAACAAACGTTTTTTCAGAAATTTTCTGATTTTCACGTCCTCAACCAACTGGTCGCCGAATGCAGAATCTTCTGCATACCATTTTGAATCCCAGTCTTTGATGACGCCAACTCTAATTCCGTGTGGATGCACTTTTTGACCCAATGATTACACCTCCTCTTTTTCCTTCAAAACAATTTTCAAATGACTTGTTCTTTTGTTAATGCGGAATGCACGTCCCTGTGCGCGGGGCTGCACCCGTTTCATAATCGGTCCCGGATCTGCTGTCACTTCCGCAACATAAAGAGCGTCTGCGTTCATGCTGTGGTTGTTTTCCGCATTTGCAATCGCGGTTCCCAGAACCTTAATCAATAGTTCGGACGCTGCTTTGGGGGTGTTTTTCAAAATACCCATTGCTTCGCCGACCGGTTTATTTCTGATTAAATCCATAACGATTTTCGCTTTACGCGGTGAAATACGAGCATATTTGTGTGTTGCCGTAGCTTCCATGGCTCGCTCCTCCTTTCCCGTCACTTATACGTTCCATCTATATTTCGTTCTCATTATCTTGCGTTGGATTTTCCGCCCTGGTGACCTTTAAAAGTCCGCGTCGGTGCGAATTCACCCAGCTTGTGGCCTACCATGTCTTCCGTGCAGTAGACCGGCACATGTTTGCGTCCGTCATGAACGGCGATTGTATGGCCTACCATTTCAGGAAATATCGTAGAGGATCTTGACCACGTTTTGAGTACTTTTTTCTCATTCTTTTCGTTGAGTTCAATTACCCGTTTCAGCAGTTTTTCCTGCACGAAAGGTCCCTTTTTCAACGATCTGCTCATTTCTTTCCCTCCTTCATCTAGGCTTTGACGTGATTATCTGTCATGTCTGGATTTCACGATATATTTGTTCGTGGATTTCTTTTTCGATCTCGTCTTCAGACCCAGAGCCGGTTTACCCCAAGGAGTAACAGGGCTTGGCATACCGATAGGCGATTTACCTTCACCACCGCCGTGCGGATGGTCGCAGGGGTTCATGACGACACCACGTACGGTCGGGCGCCAACCCATATGACGTTTACGTCCCGCTTTACCGATGGAGATGTTTTCGTGGTCGATGTTGCCGACCTGTCCGATGGTTGCTTTGCATTCCATGCGAATCAGTCTCATTTCACCGGAGGGGAGTCTGACATGGGCGAATTTGCTTTCTTTCGCCATCAGTTGCGCGCTGTTTCCTGCACTGCGCACCAACTGTCCGCCGCGTCCCGGTACCAGTTCAATGTTGTGAATCGTTGTACCAACCGGCATATCTGCCAAACGCATTGCGTTACCAGGTTTGATATCGCTCTGCGGACCGGATTCCACTTTGTCGCCTACGCGCAGTCCCAGCGGCGCTAAAATGTATCTCTTTTCGCCGTCCTCATACTGCACCAGCGCAATGTTTGCACTCCGGTTCGGATCGTATTCAATCGTCAGCACAGTTGCTGTCATGTTGTCTTTATCACGTTTAAAGTCGATTACTCTGTATTTTCTTCTGTTCCCGCCTCCTCTGTGGCGAACCGTGATTCTGCCATAGGAGTTTCTTCCGGCATTTTTCTTCATTGGTTCCAGCAAGGAACGTTCCGGTTTATTGGTTGTGATTTCTTCAAAGGTGGAAACCGTCATAAACCGTCTGGCCGGAGAGGTGGGGTTATATTTTTTGATAGCCATTTAAGACCTACCTCCTTTAAGAATTTGTAGGGCGCGGTATTAAACCATACCTTCAAAGAATTCGATTGTTTTGCTGTCTTCCGTCAGTGTGACAATCGCTTTTTTCCAGTCAGCGCGTTTGCCGCTGTGTGCACCCATTCTTTTGATTTTGCCGGTCATGTTCATGGTGTTCACGTCTTTGACTTTCACGCCGAACACTTCTTCCACGGCCTGTCTGATTTGTACCTTCGTTGCATTTTTCGCTACCTGGAAGGTGTACTTTTTGTTTTCCAACTGACCCATGCTTTTTTCGGTGATAATCGGTTTTACAATCACATCATAAGCGTTCATTATGCGTACACCTCCTCAATTTTGGCAATCGCCGCTTCGGTGGTTACCAAGGTTTCATATTTCAAAATTTCATATACGTTCATTGTACCGACTGTTGAAACCGCCACGCCTTTGATGTTACGCGCACTGCGGTATACCACGTCGTTTTTCTCAGGAAGCAAAATCAATGCTTTCTTCGCATTCAGGTTTGTCAGCATGTCAGCGATTGCTTTGGTTTTGATTTCATCCAGAGCAATGTTGTCCACTGCTATCAGTTCTCCGTCATTCACCTTTGCACTCAGTACGCTGCGCATTGCCAGACGTTTCACTTTTTTGTTCACGGTATAACGGTAGCTGCGCGGTTTCGGTCCCAGTGCAACGCCGCCGCCCGTCCACTGCGGTGCGCGGATACTGCCCTGTCTTGCACGGCCGGTTCCTTTTTGTCTCCAAGGTTTTCTGCCGCCGCCGCGTACTTCCGATCTTGTTTTGGTACTCTGCGTACCCTGCCGTTGGTTTGCCAAGTAGTTCACAACCACTTCATGAATGGCGTATTGATTCACTTCGCATCCAAATACATTGTCGTTTAAAGTGATGTCTTTCACTTTTTCTCCCGCCATATTAACTAATACTGCGTTAGGCATAATCTGCATCCTCCTTTCCTAATTCTTATTTTCTGTTGGTATCTTTTATATAAAGCAGTCCGCCTTTCGGTCCCGGAACTGCGCCTTTGACCAGAAGCAGATTTCTTTCGGTATCCACTTTTACAATGTCCAGATTCTGAATGGTAACACGTTCGTTTCCGAGGTGACCAGGCAGTTTCTTTCCTTTAAATACACGGGACGGAGAAGAACATGCGCCCAGAGAACCCACGCCGCGGTGGTATCCGCTACCGTGCGTCATTGGACCGCGGTGCGTACCCCAACGTTTGATGGTACCTGCATAGCCTTTTCCTTTGCTTCTTCCGGTTACGTCAACCGCTTCTCCGGCTTCAAACGTATCCGCTTTCACAACGTCGCCCACGTTCAATTCTTCTGTGTTATCCAGACGGAATTCGCACAGGAACCGTTTGTAAGGCACGCCCGCTTTGTCAAAGTGACCTTTCAGCGGTTTTGTCATTTTACTTTCTTTTTTGTCTGCGAAACCCATTTGCACTGCACTATAGCCGTCGGTTTCCACAGTTTTCTTTTGTGTGATAACGCAGGGACCTGCTTCAATTACAGTAACCGGCGTTACTTTTCCATCTTCGGCGAACACTTGGGTCATGCCAAGTTTTCTGCCCATGATTGCTTTCTGCATTTTTCCTTACCTCCTATGGTTATTGGTTGACACTTTCGCGCCAACATGACCTAAAACCCTGTTTATTCATGACATAAACGGATGTTCAGTGGTTGTTTTAACTGTTTTTATGCTAATTTCATGTCGATTTCCACACCAGCAGGCAAATCCAAACGTTTCAGCGCTTCGATTGTTTTCGCGGTTGGCTCTACATCAATCAGCCGTTTGTGTGTTCTCATTTCGAACTGTTCACGGGAATCTTTATACTTATGAACAGCACGCAGAATCGTGATGATTTCCTTTTTGGTCGGCAGCGGAATCGGTCCGGACACTTTCGCGCCCGTTCTTTTCGCTGTTTCCACGATTTTCGCAGCTGATTGGTCAATCAGCGTGTGGTCATAAGATTTTAAACGGATTCTCATTTTCTGTGTGTTTGCCATAACACTTGTCGCCTCCTATATATTGATTACTGCGTCTCTTGTGCGACTCTTTCCGTACACGGTTCCGGGTGTGTCATGAACACCCAAAATAAATACCCGGAAGTACGCCTAGCATACAGTCCCGGGTACACATGACGATTCTTTCACAGGCGCGCAGGCAGACCACAGGCGTCCGCCGCTGCTTGTCAAACATTTATCGTTCTCTTGTGTACAGTGACTATGCCGCCCGGTTTCTTGAATCGGACATTCTCCATGGAAATTTCCCATTCTCAGATGGAATGCAACCTCCCACTTCATCGACTGCCTCGTCACAGCAAGTATTATTATACCGCATTTCCGGCAGGATTTCAAACCTTTTTTTCTGTTTTTTCGTAGAAATTTGCAGAAATTACCTGTCTCATTTTATGCATTTTGTCTATACCATCTCCGGCGCACCCATCCATGCGCCCAATGCCCGCCGGAACCTGTTTTTATTCTAAACATTTCCATGGGAATTTATACAAAAATTTGCGTTTTTCCTCACTTTTTCCATCAAAAGCCACCGGCTTGCAGTAAAAACGCATACCACTTATATAGAAAGCCGCCTCCCATATAGGAAGCGGCTTCAGGTTATATAGTTTCATTATCCTTTGACTGCGCCAATCATCACGCCTTTGGTGAAATATTTTTGCAGGAACGGATAAACAAGCAAAATCGGCACCGTTGAAACGATAATCGTTGAATATTTAATAATTTCTCCCAGCGCCTGCTGGTCTGCCGTCTTTGTCGCCATCACCATATCGTCCTGCTGGTTCTCTATCAATATCTGCCGCAGGAACAACTGCAACGGATACAAGTCGTCGTTACGCAGGTAAATCATTTCCTGGAACCATGAATTCCAGTGCTGCACAGCATAGTAGAGAATAATAACCGCAATGGTCGGCATTGCCAACGGGAAAATAATCTTCACCATGATACGGAACGGACTTGCGCCGTCTATCTTTGCAGCTTCCTCCAAACTCGCGGGCACTCCCGCAAATCCTGTCCGCAGGATAATCAGGTTGAATGTACTGATTGCCGTCGGCAATATCGGCGCCCACCGCGTGTCCACCAGTCCCAAATCCTGCACCAACAAATAGGTCGGAATCAGTCCGCCGTTGAAATACATTGTGAAGATAATCAACAGCATGATGGGTTTGTTCAGCAGCAGTCCCGGACGTGACGTCACATATGCCAGCGAAATCGTGAACGCCATATTCACTGCCGTTCCAACTATCACATAAAAAAGTGTGTTGCCATAGCCCGTTAGGATTTCCGGTTTTTCCAGCACTACTTTATACGCGTCAAGCGAAAATCCCTGCGTCCAAAACAGCGGCCCTGTATGTTTCGCAAACAGTGTCGGATTGGAAAAAGAGGCAAGTACAACGTATAACAACGGATATAATGTCACCAGCGCCAATGCCGCCAATACCGCCGTATTGACAACTATAAAGGCGCTCTGTAATGGGGTACGTTTTATCATTTTCTTTTCCTCCTTCCTTACCACAAACTGTTTTCACTGAATTTACGGCTGAAAAAGTTCGCTAAGAACACCAGTACACAGTTGATACCGGAGTTCACCAAGCCAACCGCCGCCGACAAGCTGTAATTAGACCGCTGCAAACCTTGCCGATAAATATAGGAAGAAATGATATCCGCCTTTTCATAGATAACCTCGTTGTATAACAAGATAACTTTATCCGCGCCCAAACTCATGATACTTCCGATACGCAGAATCAGCATAATCACAACGGTAGAGGCAATGCCGGGCAGTGTGACGGCAAAAAGCTGCCGGATTTTACCGGCGCCGTCAATTTCCGCCGCTTCATATAATTCCATATCCAGTCCTGCCATTGCCGCAAGATAGATGATACTGTCCCAGCCAATCTTTTGCCAGACCTCCGAAATGACATAAATAGGTCGGAACATATTTGCATTGGACAGCAAGTTTCCGTGGTCGCCGCCCGTGAGAAAATTCAATAGTTGTGTGATGATACCGCGGTTAGACGTAAAGTCCACTATCATACCGCAGATAACTACCATAGATATAAAATGCGGCAGGTATGTAATGGTCTGCACCGTCTTTTTGAACCACATTGCACGTACTTCGTTCAGCATCAGCGCCAAAATAATGGGCGCCGGAAACGTGAACACCAACAGCAAGAAGTTCAAAATAATGGTGTTGCTGAACACACGCCCGAAAAATGGGCTGCCAAAAAACTCCCGAAAATTGTCCAGTCCAACCCAGGGACTGTTCCAAATACCGCCGGACGGCGTGTAATCATTAAATGCAATCAGTACGCCATACATCGGCCCATACATAAAGATAATATAAAATACAAGTCCCGGAAGCGCCAGCAGATAGGTCGACCAGTTTCTTCGCAAATCGCGTGCCAAGATATCCATTGCGCTCGCGAATTTCCCTTTTTCCGCTAACACTGCGCTTCCATCATGTGTTTTTAAATCCATTCCGCTCCACTCCTTTTCTTCTATTTTTTTGCCGCAGGCAATGAGACCTTCCGACATTCTCTCTACTTCTACCATAACGGATTTTTCCGCCGTCTGCAATGGGCAATATGTAAAATCCGTCTGCATTTTCAGATAAAAACCGATTTTGCCTATTGTCCTTTTATACTTCTCATACGTCTGCTCATTTTTTGCGGCGTGACATAGCCTGACGCTATAGGTTTGAACCCGCCTAAAACGGCGATATTTCGGTATCTTTCGGATTGTCGTCTCCCGTAGGCATAGTTCGAGCCTATATACTTTCGCTGCATATAGGCTCGAAATGTTTTTTGATTATTTATTCATCTCTCTGTCATATGCATCCTGACGGATTTTAATGACGTCTTCGATACCCATAGTTTTCAGTGTTTCAATAAACTGGTCAAAATTGCTCAGCGGTTCTGCGCCGATGATGAATTTACCGGTCATTTCCGCAACATAGGAAGTGATGTCCGCTTCCTTGCTTGCTTTTTCGTCGCTTTCCTCCACCGTATATTTCAGCGGACGCAACAGCATACCTTTGTCTGCTTCCAGTGCATATTTCACAGAATCCGCTTTTACTTGTTTCAGTTCGTCAGACAAGTTGGATTCCAACTCATTTGCCGCGGCATATTGAATGATACCGGCAAATCCTGTATTGGTCATATACTTACAAATTGCTTCATACGGCGTTTTGCCCTCCGGATTTTTCTGAATCAAATCGGTGAACTTTTTAGTGCCGTCCGCTTCTTTGGTATAGGTTTCGCCTTCAAAGCCCCAGTTCATCATATCAGACGCTTCTTCGCTGTAGAGATAATCAAAATAGCGTACAGCTTCCACAACATTTTTACAAGAAGTTGTAATCATTGCGCCGTCGCCGCGCATGGTCTGGATAATGGCTGCATTCGGATAATAATTTTTGCCGCCGTTCCATGTCGGATAGGGCACTGCCGTCAGCTTGATGTTAGGGTTGAGCTGCATATATTTCGGCATGGAGTTGTTGTTGTCAATATAAAATGCACCCAACTGGTCGTTCAGCACCAGAGAATCCAGTTCTTTTCCGTTGGTGTTGAGAAAATTCTCGTTAATCAGTTTTTCGCTGTACCATTTGTTCATGGTTTCCAAATATGCTTTGAAGTTCGGACTTAAAACGGCATGGGTAACTTTGCCTTCCGCTTCATCATAATAGTATTCATATTTACTAAATCCAAATGCACTGGTGAATGCTTCTTTGAACATCCAGTTGAGACTGCTGAACGGCACTTCGTCCTGCTGTCCGTTGCCATTCAAATCCGTCTCACGGAATTTTTTCAGCACATTATACCATTCGTCAATGGTAGTCGGCACCTTTTCGCCCACTTTATCCAGCCAGTCCTGACGAATGAAATATCCGTCATAGCACAGGAATTTCTGGTCGTCTACTGTTTTCGGGAACATCAGAATTTCACCGTTTGCCATCAGCAATTGTTCCTTGATGTCCGGTTTTTCTTCAAATAATTTGCGCATATTGGGCGCTAATTTTTCTATATATGGCGCCAAATCCAGACAAACGCCGTTTTTCAGCTGTTTCATTCCTGTGTCCATCCAGCCGTTGAAAATAACATCCGGATAGTTATTGGACGCTAAAATAATGTTGAGCTGTTCTGCAGCCGTTCCTGTCGGATGCTGGAATTCCAGTTCCACACCGGTGATTTCTTTTAATTTCTGGAATGCCAACATGTCTCCATAGTTTTTCACATACCCTTGTGATTTGTTGTCCATCCAAACGGACAGTTTCACGCCGTCGTCTGTGATAGGCATTTTGTTTTCCGTCAGCGTTTCCAGTTCATTCACATCCACTTTTGCTGTCTGTGTTCTACCGCCGCAGCCTGCCAGCAAACCTGCCGCCAACGTCAAAGCCAATGCGCCGCACAATACTTTTTTTGCTTTCATACTTTTCTCTTCCCCTTTCTTGTTTTGCACTCACAAACACATCTTTTCTTTGTGCATGGAATCCGGATGGTATCCCGCCATGAACAGGCAGGGTACAGAACCACTTTTTATGTCTTTTATCCGGCTACATAAAACATCTGCCGGAAATCCGTACTAGTTCCATCGCTTTTTCATTGTAGCACAGCTTTTTCCTGAAAATCAATATGCAATTTACGTTTTGATTGCTCAATTTATGAGATGTGGAGCGCAAAATTAGATACTTTTTTCAGAAAAAGCGGCGATTCTCTTGTTTTGCAAACAAATATCGGAAATTGCCTATCGCTGCGTCAGCAAAAAAAGAGAGGGCTATACTTTGCACAAAGTACAACCCTCTTTTTTCTCTATTATTCTATTTTTTAAAATTGTTCTCTATATTTTCCCGGCGTTGTTCCATAGCGTTTTTTAAAGGCACGGATAAAAGTTCCTGCGTCAATAAAGCCGCAGCGGTGCGCAATTTCCTCCAGTTTCAAATCCGAACGCAGCAGGGATTCCGCATTTTTCAGCCGGACATTTAAAATATAATCCCGCAAAATTTCACCGGTCTGTTGTTTAAATGTTTTGGATAAATAACTGGAAGATAGCTTGAACACCCCCCCTAGTTCATTCACATTCAAATTCACATCTGCATAATTTTCCTGGACATATTCCATGACTTTATCACCAAGTGTCGTTTCTTTTGCCGGACGCTCTTTTTGGGGAATCCGACAAAGTTTTTCTGTCAGTGCTTGCGCCCTGCTATATAGTTCGTCCATGGTTAAGCAGGTTTCCAGCGCTCCGATTTCCTGTTCTTCTGCGCCGTCCTCTTCCATCGTACCGCTTCGCAGCAGTTTCAGGAAGGCACTCATCATATCATATTTCATGAATTTCAGTTCCTGCGCACTGCTCGGTCTGTCGCCATGTTGATGGAAAATTTGCCGGAGCAACCCTTCCGCTTCTCCCTCCGCGCCACGGCGGATACTATCCAACAATTGTTGTTCCAGTTCTACCGTAAACTCATACCGGTTTTCGTTCCAATCCACATCCTGATATGCCAAAATATCCTGATCCATGGCATGGCGCCATGCAAACAAATCCATGGTCTGTGCATATGCCCGCTGCAATTGCTGCAAATCCGAAAACGATTCGCTCAGCAGCACAGAATAGTAAATACCGACACGCACTTTTGTAAATTCCTGCGCTTCACCAATACGGCTGCGTAAATCTTCACTGTTTTCCTGCTGCATACCAATCAGGCAAAGCAGCATGTTTTCATCAATCCGCACCGACAGCGTATGATATTCGTCGCCCAGCATTTCATCAAATACATTGGTAATTGCCAGTTCCATCAATTCCTGTTCATTTTCATTTTCAAAATCTATCGTTCCGAAATAGTCGCTGAAATCATTGATGGACAGCAGTGCCGCGACATAAACAGGATATTCAAATATCACATTATATTGACTAAACACGTCCTGCACTGACCCGCTGTCTTCCCGCAGGAACTTGATATAGGCATTGCGGAAAGAAATATTTTGATATTTCTTTTTCAGCAGTTCACTTTCTTTTGCACTTTTTAAAATGCCGCGCAGTGTTGTCTGGATATAGTCAAATTCATCCGTACGCGGCGCACCGGAAAGGGAATTGCCGGAAATCAGCTTCAAAATATTTTCTACCGGCGTATATTGCCGTCTGGCAAAAATATTCGCAAGCAAAATCCCCAGCACCGTAAACAGTGCGGCAAGTAACGTCATTATCATAAGGAAAAAGTTCAATCCGCTCCAGTAGAGACCGGCGGACAGCGCATAAATACTTGTTAGATTGGCTTCATTCTCCGACACAAACGCCACAATTTTCTTGCCGCCCTGATTCAGCGTGTAGTTTCCTTCTCCCTTTTGAACCAGTTCCTCCACCGAATCTTCCAGCAGCAAAGAGGACTGTGATTGATAGATAACAGCGTCGTCTACGCCCAGCAGCAGGAGTTCCCGTTCTTCATTCCAATTGATATCCGGAAACATGCGTTCAAATTGCCCTGCACTCATTTGGCATACCAACACACCGGTTTTTTCTGCCGCCTCCATGGGAATGGACTGCAAATACATCACATCGCCGTTTTGATTTTTACACAACCGCTGGACATGCGGCTGCCGCATAAATGCTTTCCAAGATGCATAGTCCGCGTTTTCCGGCAAAATTTCTTCCGGTAAAAACTCCCGGTAAGCCGTTTGCATACGGTTTGCGCCATCATAGTCTACCATCATTTCCTGTGCAATATCATAAATCGAAATGTGATCCATATTCTGGTTGTTGGCGGATATCGTACTGATTGCCTTACGCAAATTCTGCTGGTTCAACGCCTGATTTGCACCATCATTTTGGAGTGCCGCAATAATCTCTTTATCTAAGGATACGCGAATACCAAGTTTATCCAAATCATTTTTCAGCGTATGACAAGTGGTATTCATGGTAGAGAAGGCTTCCCTGTTTGCTTTGGTAATTTCCTCCTGCACAATGCTCTTCGCCACCATTGTCATCACAAATGCAAACAACATAAATAACAATACAAATGTCACATAGGAAATCAGCCAAGTATGGTACGGTTTCTTTTTGCCCTGCCAAAACAATCGCATTCCGTTTCCTCCTATTCTAAATCCGGCATTCATCTTTGGTTAGTTCTTTTCTTTGATAACAAGGAATGTAAAAGCCATTTTACAAAATGAACTGGCTTTTGTCTGCTGCGCTGTATGCACCTGCCAAAATCGTCCCGCTTTCTCTCATGTGACTATTATATCATGTCCGCAGGGCGGACTGATATAATTTCGTGCATCTCCGCCGGTTGCCGCGTTTTTATGCGCGGCGAGGCGGAGGCACTTTTCAAATTCATATAATAGTCACTCATGTGACTATTATATCGCCTGATTCGCCATATGTCAATAGTTTCCATCTTATTCCACCATACGCTTTTGAAATAGCGTCGCTGCTATTGTAGGCAAATATGCTATAAAAAGAAAACGGCTGCCGTAGGGCGAGTACGGCAGCCGTTTTCTTTAGGGGTGTTATAAAAGATGATTTTATACACTTCGTTAGACGGCAAAATGACAAAAAAGTTCCGGTTTCAGGGAGAAAAATTTTATTTTTCTCTGCCGCTTCCCACAGTCACCAACCCCTCCCTCCATTCATACACTATATTGAATCCTAAATTAGTTTTTTCCGGATTGTATACGAAACGTTTAAAATGGGAGGATGGAAAATCATGAAAAAAATAGCAGTAGTCGGCGGAGATTTACGACTTGCAAAAGTTGCAGAATATCTGGCAGAAGATGGATATGTAGTCAAGATATATGGTTCAAACGCGCCTTTTTCCGGTGGTGTAAAAGTACATATCACACAGACACTGCGGGACTGTCTCCACGATGCACATGTAATTGTTCTGGGGCTTCCGGCTACCTGTGACGATGAAACGGTCAGCACACCGAATTTTGACCAGCCAATTTATATCCGTGACATTCTCCGGTATATGCCCAAAGACGCGCTCTTGCTGGCAGGACGCATCAGTGAAAAATTGCACGGCGAAATGATTATGCACGGCATACGCTGTGTGGACTATTTCCAGCGCGAAGAATTGACCGTCCGCAACAGCATTCCAACCGCGGAAGGCGCCCTGCAAATTGCCATGGAGGAGCTGCCTATCACGCTGCACGGCAGCCGCAGTTTGGTTTTGGGGTTTGGACGGATTGGAAAAGTGCTTGCAAAAATGCTGCACGGAATCGGAAGTGACGTCACGTGCAGCGCACGCAAGCACTATGACAAAGCGTGGATACATTGCATGGGATATCATGCAATTGATACCGCGGACATTCTTCCGGTGATAGACCAGTTTGACGTGATTTTCAACACCATTCCAGTCAAGATACTTTCAAGCGAAGTCCTCAGCCGTGTCCGCCGCGACAGCCTGGTGGTTGACCTTGCCTCAAAACCGGGCGGGGTGGACTTTGACGCGGCAAAAGAGCGAGGGCTGAATGTTATTTGGGCGCTTTCCCTGCCGGGAAAGGTTGCGCCTGCAACAGCGGGAGAAATTATTAAAGAAACCATTGTAAACATTATGAATGAAATCCTATAATCATTGGTATTTGGGAAAGCTGTTTTTGCCGCAGCAGTATATCCTTTCACGTTTTTTCATCTCCGTCCGTTTTGGCGGCGGCTGAAAAATCTCGCTATTTTTTGCGGCAGAAGGAGGGAATTTTATGGATTTAAACGGCATTCGGGTCGGTTTTGCCATGACCGGCTCGTTTTGTACCTTTGCACAAGTCCTGCCGCAGGTGCAAAACCTTGTGGACATGGGCAGCAAAGTGACGCCTATTATGAGTGAAACCGCTGCCGGAACAGACACACGTTTTGGCAGCGCTGAATATTTCAGGTCTTCTCTGGAAGAAATGACGGGAACGCCTGTTATCAGCACCATCAAAGACGCTGAACCGATTGGACCGAAAAAGCTGCTCGATATTCTGGTGATTGCTCCCTGCACCGGCAACACCATATCCAAACTGGCAAACGGTATCACGGACAGCAGCGTTTGTATGGCTGCAAAAGCGCACCTGCGCAACGGTCGTCCTTTGGTGATTGCTGTTTCCACAAACGATGCGCTGGGCACCAGCGCCCGCAATATCGGACAACTGCTCAATGCCAAAAATATTTACTTAGTACCTTTCCGGCAAGATGACCCTGTCCACAAACAAACTTCCATGGTTGCGGATATGCAGCGCATTGCTGCTACGCTGGAAATGGCGCTGGAAGGAAAACAAATCCAGCCTCTTGTGATTACCTGATAAAACTATTGGGGGACGTTCCGCGTCATCTTAGGACAAGGAACTTACCCTTATTTTACAGAAAGAACCTGACATTTTGTTCCGTGTTCTTTCCTATATTTATAGATAAATGCTAATGTACTATATACGTGAATCCTGTTTTCTCTTGACCCGCTGCTTTTTATGCAGCGGGTCATTTTTGTGTGCAAACGAATTGATTTCTTGCCTAAAATGCGTTATACTATAGATATTATCTTATCAACGACGAAAGGAATGACATACCATGCCATTTATCAACACCAAAACAACGCTTTCCATGACACAGGAACAAAAAACTGCCGTGAAACAGCGGTTTGGCGAAGCTGTTACTTGTCTTGGCAAAAGCGAATCGTTTCTGATGGTGGGCTTTGAACCGACAGCCGACCTCTATTTTAAAGGCGACAATTCGCAGCCGCTCGCGTTTGTGGAAGTGAAACTATTCGGCGACGCATCCCCCTCCGCCTATGACCGTATGACAGACGCAGTCTGCTCCATTTTACAGGAAGAACTCGGCATCTCCCCCGCCAACATTTATGTGCAATATTCCCCTTGTGACCATTGGGGCTGGAACGGGCGGAATTTCTAAATTCCCTCCGGCGCGCGGCGCAAGCATCGGCTTTTTGCCACTTATCTCAACGGACACAGAAAGGAGTTCCCCATGTCATACCAAGAAATCACCTGCAACACCGCCATAGGGCGTTTGAAACGCCAATTTCCTTATGCATGGGACATGAACCCCTATCGCGGCTGTGCGCATGGCTGCCGGTATTGTTTCGCCATGTATTCCCACAAGTATCTGGATGGCGGCAGCAAAGACTATTTCAATGATATCTACGTGAAAACAAACATTGTAGACCGTTTGGAACTGCAATTGCGCCGCCCCTCTTGGAAGCGTGAAATTATCAATATCGGCGGTGTGGCGGACTGCTACCAGCCTGCTGAGGCACATTACCGGCTCATGCCGGAAATTCTGAAATTGCTGATTCGCTACCGCACCCCCTGCATTATTTGCACCAAATCTGCGCTGGTCCTGCGGGACTATGACTTGATTGACGAACTATCGCGGCTGACCTATGTGAACGTTGCCGCTACTGTCACTTGTATGGACGAAACAATCCGTCAAAAGCTGGAGCCGGGTGGTGCGCCTTCCATGCAGCGTTTTTCCGTGCTGAAAGAATTTTCTAAAACAAATGCTTCCACCGGTCTGCATGTGATGCCGATTATTCCCTATTTAACAGACAACGAAGCAAATCTTCGCGCTTTATTTGCGCAGGCGGCGGACTGCCGCGTGGGATATGTATTGCCCGGCACGCTTTATTTGCGCGGAAACACCCGCCAAGTCTTTTTTTCTTTCATACAAGAGACTTTCCCTGCACTTTATGAACCGCTTACGCAGCTTTACAAAAAAGGCAGCGCCGGCAAGGACTACAAAGACCGTCTCTATCAAATGGTGAACAAACTCAGGCGGCAGTATGGACTTAGCAGCAGCTATTCCGCGCTCATGCGTGAAAAGATGCCGCGCACGGAAAACCGTCAGCTTTCCATGTTTGACGACTAGGCATAAGATTCGACTTTTGCTTGCCTATTCTTGTCAAGTGATGGTAAACTTCCCTCTTGATTTTTATTGTAGTTTTTGCTATAATAAAGTCATATTATGACACTATTTGAAAACAGAAAGGAAGGGTCTTTTATGTTAGACAAAAAAGTTGCTGAATTACTGAATGCGCAGATCAATAAAGAACTGTATTCTGCTTATATCTATCTGGAAATGGCAGACTACTACTCTGATGAAGGACTGGGCGGGTTTGAAAACTGGTTCTATATCCAGACGCAGGAGGAACGCGACCACGCCATGCTGTTCCGCGCTTATTTGCTGAACAACGGTGAAAAAGTGACGCTGGATACCATTGAAAAACCAGGGAAATCCTATGATAATTTCCGTGCGCCGCTGGAAACCGCGCTGGAGCACGAACGCTATGTCACTTCTTTGATTAACGCCATCTATGACGCGGCATATAGCGTGAAAGATTTCCGCACCATGCAGTTTTTGGACTGGTTTGTGAAAGAGCAGTGTGAAGAAGAGAAAAATACGGACGATTTAATCAAACGTTTTGATTTGTTCGGCAGCGACGCAAAAGGGTTGTATATGCTGGACAGCGAACTGGGCGCACGCGTTTACTCCGCACCGTCTCTGACGCTTTAATCGTATTTCTTGATAGAATCTATGCAGCCGGAACGAAAATGTTCCGGCTGTTTTTGTCTTTACAAAAATTCTATGATATGCTATAATAAGAACAAATGTTTTTGTATCAAAAGGTGGTGGAATCCTATGCAGCAGCAATCCTTATTTGAACGGCAGCAGGAAAGCCCTCTTGCCAGCCGTCTGCGTCCCGAAACGCTGGACGATTTTGTGGGGCAGCGTCATTTGCTGGGCGAAGGAAAGATTCTCCGACAACTGATTGACCGCGACCAAATTTCTTCCATGGTTTTCTGGGGGCCGCCCGGCGTGGGCAAAACCACGCTCGCGCGCATTATTGCAGGGCGCACCCGCGCGGATTTTATCAATTTCAGCGCAGTTACCAGCGGTATTAAAGAAATCAAAGAAGTGATGGGCAAGGCGGAACAACGCCGCGTGATGGGCGACAAAACCATTGTGTTTGTTGACGAAATCCACCGTTTTAATAAAGCGCAGCAGGACGCGTTTTTGCCGTTTGTGGAAAAAGGCAGCATTATTCTGATTGGCGCAACGACAGAAAATCCGTCGTTTGAAATCAACGCCGCGCTGCTCTCCCGCTGCAAAGTATTTGTCTTGCAGGCGCTTTCCACCGCCGACCTCACCGCCTTGCTCCGCCACGCGCTGAAAGACCCGCGCGGGTTTGGCGGACAGCAAATCGACATTGGAGAAGATATGCTGGAAGCTGTCGCAGGCTTTGCAAACGGCGACGCGCGCGTTGCGCTGGGCACGCTGGAAATGGTGGTACTCAACGGTGAACTAAGCGGCGAAACTGTCCGCGTGACAAAAGAAACGCTGGAACAGTGTATCAGCCGGAAATCCCTTTTATATGATAAAAACGGTGAGGAACACTATAATCTCATTTCCGCCCTGCACAAATCCATGCGCAACAGCGACCCTGATGCGGCAGTTTATTGGCTGGCGCGTATGCTGGAGGCAGGCGAAGACCCGCTCTATGTCGCCCGCCGGTTGGTGCGGTTCGCCAGCGAAGATATCGGCATGGCGGACAGCCGCGCGCTGGAGCTTGCGGTCAGCGCCTATCAGGCATGTCATTTTATCGGTATGCCGGAGTGCGACGTGACATTGACCCACGCGGTTGTGTATCTGTCCCTTGCGCCCAAGTCCAACGCGCTCTATACTGCCTATGGCAGAGCGAAACGCGACGCCGCGGAAATGTTGGCGGAACCGGTACCGCTGCACATTCGCAACGCGCCCACTAAACTGATGAAAGAACTGCACTACGGCGAAGGATATCAGTATGCGCATGACGCCGCGGACAAACTAACGGACATGCAATGCCTGCCCGATACGCTGCTCACCCGCCGCTATTACCGCCCGGGCACGCAGGGGTCGGAGGCAAAAGTGCGCCAGCGCTTGATACAGATTGAGGATTGGCGCAGCAACCACGGCGCGCCGCCAAAAGAAACAGAACTTTAATGAATATATAAAAATGTCGCTGAGATAAAATTTACCCCAGCGACATTTTTATTTCTCTGATTTTTCTTGGTGAACCAAATACTCTTTTAAAATGATATTCACAAATTGTGACAACGACCTGTCATCTTCCTCCGCCAGTTTGCTTATCTTCTGCACAACCTCTGGGTCTAATGTTATGCTGATTCGCTGCTTCTTCGATTTCATTATATCCATTTTTATTTCCCTTCTTTCTCTTTCTTTTTCATATGTTCTACATGTCGCTTTAATACTAAATTGATGTATTGCGAAAAACTTCTGCTATTTTTGTCTGCCAAAATTCTAATATTTTCGTCTACCTCTTCGTCAATGGTAATACTCACTTTCTTTTTCAAAGGCTTCATTCTAAATTATACCATTAAATCGTCTTTTGTGTCAATAAGTCATATAGAGTAGTATAAAATAATATCATATGGTATATTTATTCACTAAAAAGTGCGCAACTACTTGTTGATTTCCGGACGGAATTTCCCCATGACGCGTATATCCGCGAACTGGGGGAAGCGGTGGATATTCCCCTATCCACAAAAATAACGAATGCGCGAAAAGCAGCGTAAAGAAAAAAGATACCAGAGAAAAAGTAAGAGGGGGAGGTGCCGCAGGCGACGGAGGACATTTTTCGTTGGTACTTTTTTCCTTATGCGGTCGTGGAAAACGCCCCGCACCATCATCAACCGGCAGGACGTATCCGAAAACAGAATGAAAAAAAATGACTGAATTTGTCGGATATTTTTGGCGCTAAAACACTTGACTTTATTTAGTCTCCGTGCTATTATAATGCAGTATCAGTCTTTCCCGCGTTCGCTTTTTTGCGGCGCGGGTTCTCTTTTTTTAACAATAAGCGATATGCTGCTTTGTCCATTCCTTTCTATCTTTTGCGCAAAATCAAAAGGGACTGCAAACGAAACGCCCTAAAAACCGTTTCATTTGCAGTCCCTTTCTATAGGGGAATACCACTTTTCTTGTGAAATCCCAATCTATCCCGCCACTCTGCGTATCACACAGACGGCGGCGTAATATGATACTGGTGATATGTCGCCGCCGCGCCCTCCGCTTGAATTAACGCATAGCAAAACGGCGCTTCACACAAAGCCGCGCCGGTGAGATACATCACACCGCCGCTCTGCATGGGCGGCATACCGCGGTGCAAATGTCCGCTGACGGACAGCAACACATGGTGTTCTTCATAAAACCGCATCATCTGTTCCGCTTCCGCCAAATTATAGGGATATTCGTCCTCAATAGGCGGATAAACAGGGCTGTGCTGAAATACAATGACCGGCTGCTCCGGCGGCACTACCGCAAACAGTTCCTCCATTTTTGCCCAGTCGCGCTGTCCCGGAACGCCGGGGCGATAGCAATCTGAGAAGCCCAGCAAATAATAACCGCCTGCCGTGACCGGCTGCGTTTCGTCCGCAAACATATTTTGGAACAATTTCTCCGGCGCGTCATGATTGCCGCGCACCACCAAAACCGGTTTGTTCTGCGCTTTCATAATTTGTTTCAGTTCCAGCAAATCTTCCTCTGCACCCGCGGCGTTGCCGTTGTCCGTAAGGTCGCCGCCCAGCACAATAACGTCATATGCTTCCGCCGGCACTTGTTCAAACACTTGTTTTAACAACGTCGCCGCCAAATGTGTCTGCCTGACGGCAACATTGCAGGTATGCTCCGCCTTGCCGATATAATGCAAATCAGTGAGAAACAGTATCCGTAATTTTTCCATATTTAGGCTTCATTCCCCTCTGTAAAAACTCATTTTTCTCTGTTTTAGAACCATTTCTGCGAATCGTTTCATTTTCAGCAGTATCTCATCTTACCGTATTGGCACATAACCGACTTGCTCTATCAAACATTGCCCTTCTTCGGACAATATCCATCATGTTTTGCAGATCTGTTTGACTCCCCGACCTTTCCGGTCACCGGAACGCGATAATATTCGCCCGTCTGCTGGTTCAGTATTACCCAATGTGCCATATGAATGGTATATTTTCTTTGTTTCTGCGGCACCTATTTATACTTTTATTCATAAATATATATCACGATATCGCTTTATCGTTGATTGTTTTTAGCGTCCGATATAGTTCCAATCCTTTTGTTCTGCCGAATATTTTCAGCGCCGTCAGATAGATTCCTCTGCCCGTCACGCCGTTTGCCGAAACAAAATCCATCATCAAATTCAATTTATCCGCATATTCCGCGCTTCCGCAAACCTGATGCAGTGCACGATAGATTCGTCGTTCCTCCAAAAACCGTTGATAGGTTTCCTCCAAATCCGCCGATTGCAGTTCCTTTTGAATGTGGTGTCTTCTCTGTGAATTTTCGTTTAATGCAATAATACTTTCCTCGATATTTTGACGCATAACAACATTCCGACTTGGATTTGCGCATTGACTCCAATAATCACAGACAGCCCGAAAATCCTTGTCTTTGCTGACAATGGCAACGTCTCCCTGATATCCGCTGCCATATAATTCTCCAATTTTCCCTGCTATGTAGAAATCAAGCGCATTTTTTCCGGACCGGACAAGTTTACAGATATCTATTTTACAGCCGGATTCAAATATTTTCCGAAGTTTGCCATATGCAACATTTTTACTGTTCTGGCTAAAAAAGAAAGTGATATTGTCCTGTGGACACAAATATTCCGCGCCCCTTAATCCGGCGCTGTGTGTATTTTCCAAATCTATCATAAAATAAATCATCATGCACTTCCCCTTTATGGAAAAATTTATGTCGTCTATCCTATAACAGTCAGTCTCTCTTCTTTCATGGAACAGCAGAAAATGAATCCATTTATAAAAACACTGTTTACATTACCCATCTCGCTGTACACTTTACAGTTGCAGTATATCCTATCTTTAAACTGCTACATTTTTATTGTACATCAGTCCATCAGCAATGTCAACAGAATTTTATTTTAAACGCATACATGCAACACATTTCATACAAACGAAAAAATCCTATCTTACGACAGGATTTTTTTGTTTGGGAAAGCCGAATGGTTTAGATGCCATTGGTTTTCATAAGTTATCTTCTTTGCTGAAAAATATTTTTTAAACAGTAAAACATCAATATTAAATTTATGTGTTATAATGTTCATATAATAAACAAAATTCAGTTTTTTTATATTTCATTGTTCTCAAATCCCTATAATTTTTATTTAACGATTACACTTTACTTAAAGCATATTTCTTTTGATTCGTAATGTCTTTTTTCTCAAAACATGAATATTTTTTAGAATCTTTTCTGGATATCATTTCACTTACCCAAGAACATTTTGTACATGTTACTCTTCCATAATACGCATTGTACTCTGCAATGCTACCACATCTTTGACAAATTGTACACATAATAATTACTCCTTTAAATTATAATCATGCTTCATATTTGAAAAACTTAAAAAACGCTCTAAAGGTAACGCCTTCAAATGACTCCGTTTCAACTCCGCCTTTTTTTAAAATCTCTTTTGCTTCCTCAACGGGATATGGTTCAAAATAAACCACCTTTTTAATTCCTGCTTGAACAATCTTGTTTGCACATAGATTACATGGATATGTAGTAACATATATGGTAGAATCTGTTAAATCCACTCCTCTGCCCACCAAGTTCATGATTGCATTTTCCTCACCATGTAATGCTCTACATTTCTCTAATAATTTAATTTTCCCCTTAACCAGTTCTACAGCAGTATCTTCACTTTCCAGTTGGAGTTCTCCGCACAATTCTTTTGCTAATCTTTCTCGTTCAATATCCCTGTAGCACTCACCTTTCATCGTTATGCATTCTTGGAGGGTTCGGGGAACGCCATTAAATCCAGAACTTATAATTCGATCATACTTATCAGCTATCACTGCCCCAACTTTTCTTTTAATACACTTAGAACGTCTGCCGCTTGTATATGCCGCCGCCATCAATGTCTCCACCAAGGTTGGATTTGAGTTTATCGGTTCATCTAAAGATTTTAAATATGCCGTTATTTTAGAGTCCATTTCTTTATACGCTTCATTTGGATTTCCCGGATTAATCTCTTTATTATTAGATAATATTAAATCAGATTCAAAAAAACAATCTGAAATTTTTTGCCCATATTTAGGTTCTGTCTTCCCTTGATCTTTCCTTTCGTCAGCATCAAACAAATCCTTTGAGCCATTATATGTTTCTCTTACTCTTCCCCATCTAACATCATATTCCGCAAAAATTCCTATTAAGATAAATTCGGTGTGGTTTTCTCTAAAATAATTTATCTCTGCCGGATTTCGTATACTTTCAATCACAAAGTTACTTTGAGAATCTTTAGCTATAATTTTATCAACTTCTTTAGCTAATATACTGGGATCATCCTCTCTTAACCTATTTCCAAACTCTTGCAGTGCTTTACGATTAGGAGCGTCTTCTCCATGTTTTTCTTTATATTTTTCTCTTAAAAATTTAGATAATGAACAACATTCATACCCCTTGTTTTTAAAAAAATGCTCCGCTAAAAAACTGACCCCGCTGCCAAAAGCACCTGTTAAACCAATGATTTTCCGTCCCATGTATATTTCACCACCCTTGTTGCATAAATTTTATCATAATCGGTAATATTTTTCAATAGAAAATTAATAATTTATAATATTTATACAATAAATTTCTAAATATACTTAGCAAACTTTAATTTATATTATATTTATTATTCAATTTTTTAAACATCACTATTATGTTGTTTTAATTCTCCTATTCTCCTTGTCCATCTTCATTCCGTTTGTTAAATCTGTATATTCTAATTTGCATATAAAAAGCGACAAACATCATTATAAGCATGTTATAAATAACGTTTGTCGCTTTTGGTGGATCCTCGGGGACTCGAACCCTGGACCGTCCGGTTATGAGCCGGATGCTCTAACCAACTGAGCTAAGGATCCCTATTCAATTTTTACCTATCTATTATACCAGTTCCGGCAGCATTTGTCAATGTTTTTTTGGAAGATTCCCATATGTAGGCAAAGAAATGGGACAGGCAAACAAAAGTCGAATCTCCTGATTCACAAAAAATGGGGTATACCAATTCCGTATACCCCATGCGTATTTACCAAAACACTACCGGAACACTTTGCGCAGCGCTAAAATACAAAGATATATAACTGCAATCACCAGAAAAATCATGAGCATCCCTTTTCCCATCATGGGAAGCGTCTGCAAAAACAATTCTACTTGGAACATCTTATAACACCGCCTCTACCAACATAATAATGAGTCCGCCGGCAATGACCGACGCAATCTGTCCGCCGACATTTGCGCCCGCCGCGTGCATGAGCAAATGGTTCTCCGGATCCTCTTGAATCCCCATCTTGTGAATCACGCGCGCCGACATGGGAAACGCCGAAATCCCCGCCGCGCCAATCATGGGATTTACCTTTTTCTTGGTGAACAAGTTCATCAGTTTTGCAAACAAAACGCCGCCCACCGTATCAAAAATGAACGCAATCAGCCCCAGCAGCAAAATCATGAGCGTTTCCTTGGTTAAAAACATGCTTGCCTGCATTTTTGCCGCAACCGTAATCCCAAGCAGCAGCGTAATCAGGTTTGCGAGTTCCTTTTGCGCGCTTTCCGACAGGGAACGCAGCACGCCGCACTCACGAATCAAATTGCCGAACATCAAAAAACCAATCAATGCAACAGACCGCGGCGCAACAATACCGGCAATGACCGTAATGATAATCGGGAACAGGACTTTCACAATCTGCGGTACCTCGTTGCCGCTGTATCCCATACGGATTTTCCGTTCTTTTTTTGTGGTAATGCAGCGGATAACCGCAGGCTGGATAATGGGTACCAACGCCATATAGGAATATGCCGCTACGATAATAGGCCCGATGTACTTGCTGCTGAAATAGTTTGCCACGAAAATGGAAGTCGGCCCGTCCGCCGCGCCAATAATCGCAATAGACGCCGCGTCGCGGATATCAAACCCAAAGAGCGCCGCAACCGACAGCGTAAAGAAAATGCCAAACTGCGCCGCCGCGCCGAACAGCAGCATTTTCGGATTGGACAACAACGGCCCAAAATCAATCATTGCCCCAATTCCGATAAATAATAATAATGGGAATAACTCGTTGGCAATACCGGAGTTAAACAACACGTCCAGCACGCCCGGCTCCACTGCGCCGTGAATAGTCTGGGTAATCGCGCCCGACATGGGCAGGTTGACCAAAATTGCTCCAAATCCAATGGGGAGAAGCAACGACGGTTCCATATCCTTTTTAATCGCCAAATAAATTAGCAGCGCGCCAATTGCCCACATAACGACGCTTTGCCATGTGATGTTTGCAAAATTACTGAAAAATTCTGCCACCTCGTCCACACCTTTCTCTGAAATTGATGATACTGTCTTTTGATTAGTCTATGCAAAACTGCGAAATCCACACCTTTTTCTATAAAAAAAGAGACTTCACGTTTCACAGACGAATCCCTGAGAAACGAAAAGTCTCGCTTTTTACTGTACGCACCGGATTATGCTTTCCATAATCGTGATGACGAAACGCACCGCGCCAAAACCGGCGCCAAGCTACTCCCTTTTCCATACCAATAGTATACAAAAAAAGGAGAGAATTGTCAAGAGGGAAATGTTTTGTGGGCGAGGTACTTACTGTAGTCCACCGTGTCAATCGTCACAAACTTTTTTCCCAAATATGGAGAAACCGTATCAATGGATATGCGGTGGATTATCCCAGTTGTCCTTTGATGTAATCCACTGCTTTTTTTACCGCTTCTTCCGGCGACAGTTCCAGTTTTTCGTCCGCTGTGCGTTCAACATATTCCACAATGCCGTCTCCGGAACTTCTGCCGGCAGTGATACGCACCGGAAATCCCATCAGTTCTGCATCTTTGAATTTCACGCCGGCACGTTCTGCGCGGTCGTCCAGAACCGCTTCAATGCCTTGCGCCAAAAGCTGTTCATACATCTGTTCCGCCAGCTGCATCTGCACCTCGTCTTTGTTGTTTGCAGGCACCACCACCACATGATAAGGGGCAACGCTTACCGGCCACACAATCCCTTTTTCGTCGCTGTATTGTTCAATCACGGCAGCGAGACAACGGCTGACGCCGATACCATAGCAGCCCATCACAACGACGTTGGATTTTCCGTTTTCGTCCAGCACTGCCGCATTCAAGGCTTTGGAATACTTGGTGCCCAGTTTGAAAATATGTCCCACTTCCACGCCCTGCGCTGTGCCAATTGGTTTGCCGCAGTGCGGGCACGCGTCGCCTGTCACAATAGTGCGCAAATCCAGCACTGCCGTCGGCGTGAAATCGCGGTTCAACTGTACGTTTTTATAATGATAGTCCGTTTCGTTTGCGCCGACCACAAAATTCTGCATTTGTTCCACTTCGCTGTCCATCAGCAAATCGCAGGAAATGCCGATGGGTCCTGCGAACCCAACCGCCGCATGTGTCACTTCCTGCACCACTGCCGGTTCCGCCAATGCGAGTTCCTGACAGTTCAAATAGTTTTTCAGTTTCACTTCGTTCACTTCGCGGTCGCCGCGCACCATCACGGCAACCGGTTTTTCGTCCGCCGTATAGACAATGGTTTTCACGAACAATTCCGCGCCGCAGTTCATATATTGCTGCAATTCTTCAATCGTTTTCACATTGGGCGTGTGTATTTTTTCCAGCGGCAAATCTCCTGCCGGACACTCCACTTTAGTCGGTATGCAGGGTGCTTTTTCACTGTTTGCCGCATAGCCGCACGCATCACAAAACGCAATGGTATCTTCGCCCACTTCGCTTTTCACCATGAATTCCTGACTGCCGCTGCCGCCCATTGCGCCGGAATCTGCGTCCACCACAATGTAATCCAGTTTCATTGTGTCAAACGCCTGACAGTAGGCTGCATACATATTCTGATAGCTTTTATCCAGCCCTGCTTCGTCTTTGTCAAAGCTATAGGCGTCTTTCATGATAAATTCGCGGCTGCGCATCACGCCGAACCGTGGACGGCGTTCGTCGCGGTATTTCGTTTGAATCTGGTATATGGTCATGGGGAGCGCTTTATAGGATTTCACTTCGTTTTTCACCAGTTCCGTGAACACTTCTTCATGCGTTGGTCCCAGACAAAAATCACGTTCTCCGCGGTCTTTCAGCCGGAACATATCGGGACCAAACACTTCCCAGCGTCCCGACGCCTGATAGGTCTCCGCCGGCAGCAGCGCCGGCATTAAAACCTCCAGCGCACCATGCGAATCCATGGCGTCCCGAATGATTTGTTCCACTTTACGCAAAGACCGCAATCCCAGCGGCAGCCACGAGTAAATCCCCGCTGCATTTTTACGCATCAAGCCTGCCCGCAGCATGAGTTGATGGCTTTTGATTTCCGCTTCCGCCGGCACCTCCCGCAAGGTGGCGACCAACATCTTTGACATTTTCATATCCTGTTCTACATCCTTTCTTTCCGTTCTATCAAAACCACAGCCAACGCGCTGATTCCTTCTTCCCTGCCGATGGATCCCAGCCGTTCTGTCGTCGTTGCTTTCACAGAAACGCTGCCGGTTTCCAAACCTATCTCCTGCGCAATGTTGCTGCACATTTGCGGCAGGTACGGCATGAGTTTCGGGCGCTGCGCTATGATAATACTGTCAATATTCACCACAGCATAGCCTTCGTTTTCCAAAAGCGCCGCCGTGTGCTGTAACAATTTCATGGAGGAAATGCCGCGGTATGCTTCGTCCGTATCGGGAAAATGCTGTCCGATATCGCCCAGCGCCGCCGCGCCCAGCATGGCGTCCATAATCGCGTGCAGCAGTACGTCTGCATCCGAATGACCGTCCAGCCCTTTTTCATGTGGAATTTCCACGCCGCCCAATATCAGTTTACGTCCCGCCGCAAAACGGTGTACGTCATATCCGTTTCCAATCCGCATGATATCCCTCCCGCTTCAGTCTTGTCCCGTCCCGAAATAACGGCGGCAAATTTGTTCCGCCTGCATCAAATCGTCGGGATGGGTCAGCTTGATATTATAATAATCGCCCTCTACCATGGCGACTTTCTCACCGCGTTCCAGCGCCAAAGAACACAAATCCGTCAGTCCTTCATGCGCATAGGGAAGCAGGCGTTTTAAGGTTCCGTATAAAAACGTTTGCGGCGTTTGCACGTGATAGAGTTTGCTGCGCGGCGGTACCTGTTTCAGCCACGCGCCGTCTTCCGACACCGCAATGGTATCCACACAAGGGACAAACACGCCGCTTGCGCCGGACTGCCGCGCCGCCTGTACGGTCTGCGCCAGCACCTGCGCGCTCACAAACGGGCGCACGCCGTCATGCGTGATAATCACGTCGCCGTCTGCGCAGTCCAGCGACGAAACCAGATTTTGCACGGTTTCCATGCGCGTCCTGCCGCCCGGCAGCACCGTCACGTTTTCCTGCGGAAACATCTGCTTGGTCTCTTTTACATAGTCCGGCGGGGTTCCGATTAAAATTTTGTCGCTTGCCGCTAAAAAACGGCGGACCGTATGCACCAGCACCGGTTCGCCCAAAAGCGGCAAAAACTGTTTGGGCACAGCATGTCCCATACGCGTTCCGCTGCCGCCTGCCACAATACATGTAATGACCATTTTATCTTCAGCCTGCCAATCGAATCAGCGTTTGCTCCATTTCATCTTTGGAACAATTTTTTGCCAAAATCAGTTCGCTGATGAGAATATGTTTTGCGCTGGAGAGCATTTTTCGTTCAGAAGAGGAAAGCCCTTTCAGTTTGTCGCGGCACATCAGCGTTTTCACCACTTGCGCCACTTCATAAATATCGCCGCTTTTGATACGTTCCACATTTTCGCGGTAACGTTTATTCCAGTTTTCGCAGACATTTTCCTGATAATCAGAAAAATATTCCAGCACCTTTTCCGCTTCATCCATGCTGATGATGTAGCGTGTCAGCTTCGCGCCGTGCGGTTTGGTGGGCAGCATGACCGTCATGTCGTCATACGACATTTTAATCACATAATACCGCTGCACTTCACCCATCACTTCTTTGTCTTCAATTGCTTCTACGATTCCAGCGCCATGCATGGGATAAGAAATTTTATCTCCAATGCTGTACATAGGCTTTACACTTCCTCCCAAATTTCGCGGCTTTTGGTTTTTGAACCGACTTTTCCCATAGTTTATATTATACACCAGTTTTCTGCAAATGTCAAAGTAAAAAATCGCCGAAATCCTATTTAAAAAATAGGGCTGTGGAACAACACCGATTGGAAAATCGGTTTGCCACAGCCCGCCATCATTATTTTTTAACATATCTACTTAGCCGCATCTTGCGAGAATCTCCTGTGCCTCCTGTTTATCCTGCACGCTCATAAAAAAGCTAATCCCAGTCGCATATTTTTCAAAATCCATGGTATCAAACTCGTTTCTCTCCAGCCCATACCCCACCATGGGAACGCCTTTTTCCATGACCTCCGGCGCAAGAAAGTCCAAATATTCCTGTCCGAAGGCGACGTTCGGCATCCGAATATTGTTAAGCCCCACCACATGCTTGGAATGCACCATATCAAACACCCAGTGGTCGGCTCTGCCGCAGAAATGAATAGACGCTTGCCCCAATTCCTGCATGATTTTATCGTCATAGGCTTGTGCAAATTCATGATACATATCGGGCGACAGATTGACCGCGGAATCGTCCCGCAGCAAAATTTTTCCGGGGAATAAATCGTGCCAGTGGCAGCAAAATTCGTCATATTCGTCGTTCAGATAGGGTTTGATTTTTTTCATGCGTTTGATATAGGTTTCCGTCACGAGCGCCAAAAGTTCATGCACCAGCTCCGGCTCCGCATACATATCCACATAGATGTCGGGGCCGTAAATCAGATGCGCCGTGTCCAGCGGCCCCTGATAGTCCGGGTGATAGAGTTTAATGGCTTCATTGCATTTGGGATATTTTGAAAGCGTTTCTCTGAAAAATTCATAGGTTTCCACGATTTTTTGTCCGAATCCGGTTTCATTCTCCGGCACGCCTTTGGCGATAATCTCCCGCACCTCATCTTGGGAGACGTGCTCCACCCACGGCATGTTTCCGTTTATGATTTTAGAGGTCAGCCCAAAGGCGCAGGGCAGCGCACCCACACCGTAATTTGCCCGTATCATGGGAATTCCGCAGCTTTTTGTTTCAATGTCCGGCGCACAGGCAAGCAGTTCGTTGAACATCATTTTACCCATATCCGCATGAATTTCTTCCATGGTATACGGTGTAAAATCCTTGCTCGGATAGGCAAACCGCATACAAATACGGTCAGTTTTTTCAAAGCGCATGACGCTTTTTTGAAACGCAATGTTTTTTCGGTGGTGGTCTACGTCGATAATTTCCTCATAATAGTTGAGGAGCCGTTCCAACTGTTCCATGTTTCTTCTCCTTTATGCGTTTTCGTTATAAAATTCCTCTACCGCTGCAAAGAATGCATCAATATTCTCCCATGGACTGGCGGGCGGAATATCGCAGCCGGAGGAAATCACAAAATTCGGATATGCATGGCATTCCGACAGAATGCGTTTCGTTTCCGCCTTGACCGATTCCGGCGTGCCGCTTCGGATTTGCCCCGCCGGGTCAACATTGCCCATCACAACCGTATCGCTCGGCACATTCCGGAGCACCTCTTTCATGGACACGGCATTGCCAAAATGATAGGCGGCGGCTTTGGTGGACAAAATAGAGTCCATCATCAGCAAAACATTGTTGCCGCAGTTGTGGTAAATCACAAGAAAATCGTCTGTTTGCACGGCTTCCACAATCTGCCGCACATAGCCCTCGGAAAATTCTTTCGCCAACTCGGGCGACAGCATACCGGTCAGCGGCTCCGCCATCACAACGCCGTTCGCGCCGCTTTCTTTATATGCTCTGATATATTGTATCAAAAAATCAGTGGCTTTTTGCAAAACCGTATGTACCATTTCCGGCTCGGTATAGCAATAAATCATGGCTTCGCTGACGTCCATCAGCCGTCCGGCAAGCGAAAACGGGCCGATAACGCCGGCGAAAACAGGACGGTCTGTAATGAGGGTGCAGGCAGTCTGCGCCGCTTTGATATATTTGCCGCATCTTGCGGCTTTGATATCCGGCACTGTCAGCGCCTCCGCTTCTTGGGGCGACGTGACAAGCGCGCCGATAACCGTTGGCACCTCGTCGTCGGAAAACCGCACCTGCGCGCCGAAGGCTTCCGCTTCCACCGACAAATCCATCATGCTCACGGACGCAAGCGTGTCTTTGCTGTCCGCAATCCGTTTCATGCCGTTTGCCTGAAGCTCGCTGCTGTCCGTCAGCTCCCTGACGGTCACGTCCAGCAGACTGACGCTTGGAAACGACAAAATGGGCATTGGTTTTTTTCGGGGCGTTTGTTTGATAGTTTCCAGCCATTGTTTCATATTCATCACAATAAATCTCCTTACGCAATTTCGCCGCAGCAAATTTTCAGCGCGACGTCGGAACAAGTCGCGGCGTCGGGCGTATAGAAATCCGCACCGATACTGTCGCAGAACTGCTGTGTCACAGGCGCGCCGCCAATCATGATTTTCACCGATTCTTGTATACCGGCTTCCTTTGCTTTGTCCACAACGGTTTTCATTTCATTCATGGTGGTCGTCAACAGCGCGGAACAACAAATGATATTCACGTTATGCTCTTTTGCCTGTTCAATGAACCGTTCCGGCGGAACATCAACACCAAGGTCAATCACTTCCAACCCTTTTCCCTCCAACATCATTTTCACAATGTTTTTGCCAATGTCATGCATGTCGCCTTTGACGGTTCCAATCACAACGGAGCCTCTGTTTTTCACGCCCGCGGAAATCAAATGGGGGCGGAGGATTTCCACACCGGCGTTCATTGCCCGCGCGGCAATCAATACCTCCGGTACAAATACCTCGTTCTTTTTGAACTTTTCGCCGATAATAGACATGCCGCTCAGCAGTCCTTCCTCCAGAATCTCCTGCGGCGCAATCCCTTCCGCAACCGCCTGTTCCACCAATTCTTTCACTTTGGGCGCTCTGCCTTTTTGCAGTAGCGTACTGATTTCGTTTAAAATACTCATGGCTGTTCTCCTTGTTTTTTTATGTAACCGCCGTGTGCCGTTCCCTGAATTTTTTCGGAGAAAGACCCGTTGCGGTTTTGAACTGTTTGGTAAAATAACTTTGGTCTTCAAAACCGGTCAAGGCTGCAATATCGGCAATTGTCATGGAATCGTCCAAAAGCAGATGTTTGCTTTTGTCAATGCGGACTTTGCTGATATAGGAAGAAATACTCATATGCATTTCTTCATTGAAAATCTTACTGATATAGGATTTGCTCATATAGACATGTTCCGCAATGTCGCCCAGCGAAATTTTATGCATATAGTTGCTTTTGATAAACGCCGTGATTTTGTGCATGGTATCGGCGTGTTTGACGTCGCCGAACTCAAAAACATAGCTGACAAAACGGTTGATGACGCTGGACAGCCAAAGACTCAGTTTTTCCAGACTGTCAAACCGGTCGATTTCTTTGATATAGTTATTATTCAGGTTGAATATCTGCGCCGTATCCGCGCCGCCTTCAATCGCGGAACGCGAAAGCAGCACCAAAAGCTCCAGCGCACGCGCTTTAATCACATTAAAATCGCCGTTAGACTGAAAAAAGATTTCACCCAAAAGACGGTTCAGATAGTCCCGCGCACTCGTTCCGTCGCCGCCGGCAATCGCGGATTGCAGTTTTTTCTCAAGGTCAATGGGATAATCGCCGTTTTCCGGCAATATTTCCAGTTCCCGATAAATCGTGTTGAGAAAATCGGCGGTCGTGTCCGGCATGGATTCCTCCCAAACGGTGCAAAACACAGCGGAAGCAATTTCCGCCAAATCGTTCACCTTGGCGGTTTCCATGTGCGGCAGGGAATACGTCTCTTCAAAATCCTCAGGGTCGCCCATCAAAATCGGGCCGAGAATCACGCCGCTGCTTAAAATATCAAATTCGCCGACTACCGGAACGGCAACAAAAATAAAGTCCATGGGACAGTAGTAAATATATTTGTTGTCCCAGCGCACCGATTCATAGCAGCCATAGAGATGTGTGTTTTTATAATCGCAGCGGTGGGGACAACGGCTGCAAAAGGTGTTGCCAAACGCCGAAAATTCTTTCAGCCGAACGTCAAAAAGATTCGTGTCAATGCCGAGCAGCGCTGAAAAATGCTGCATACGCTTGTGAAGCATAGCGTGTTCATCCTTTCAAGTCTTATTTTATTCGTTTTGGGCGCCAAATGATAGAAACTTGTTATTCTTTTTTGTAAAATATTTGATTCTTTTTGCAATAGAATTGAAAAATATCAAAAAATCTAGTATGATAGAAGAAAGATTGCGAGGTGCCCGATTTGTTTACAGTAACCATTCAAACGAAAGACCAATGTTTCACGCAAAAATATGAGCAGGCGGTGCTTGCCGCACAGGCGCTTGCCGACGCGGGTATCGTTCAGTCAAAACCCTGCGGCGGGAGGGGCGTTTGCGGCAAATGTACTATCCGTTTGAACGGCAGAGAGGTTCTGTCCTGCAAAACCATGATTGATTCGGATTCCACTATTGATTATACCACCGCCGCCCATGACGTTCAAGGGATAACCGCCGGTATAATGCGGCATTTTCCCAAAAATCCGCTGGTACAGGAAGGATTTGGCGCGGCAATTGATATTGGTACGACCACCATTGCCGGATATATTTATCGGTTCCCGGCGTGCGAACTGGTGAAAACCGCTTGCGTTCCCAACGCACAGAGCGAATTTGGCGCGGACGTTATTTCGCGTATTGATTGCTTTGCTGCCGGCGGTGCAGAAAAACTTTTCCGGCGTGTCCATGAAGCGATTCGCGAACTGACAGAGGGATTTCCTATCCAAAAATACGTCATTTGCGGCAACACGGCAATGCTGCATTTGCTGACAAAAACCAATCCGTCCTCTCTGGCAGTCGCGCCCTATGTTGCCGAAACGCTGTTTGGCGCATGGCGGGAAAATGCATATCTCATGCGCTGCATTTCGGCATTTGTCGGCGCGGATACGGTGGCGGCAGCGCTGGCAAGCGGCATGATGGAACAAAAAACCGGCTTGCTGATTGACATTGGAACAAACGGCGAAATGGTGCTGAAACATGGCGAAAAACTGCTGTGCTGTTCCACGGCGGCAGGGCCTTGTTTTGAGGGCGCAGGGATTTCCTGCGGAACGCCGGCGGTGTCGGGGGCAATTCAGAAGGTTTTTGTCAAAGAAAACGCGCTTTCCTTCACCACCATTGACGCGCGGCCGCCGGTCGGCATATGCGGAACAGGATTGGTGGACGCTGCCGCGGCGCTGCTGCAACTTGGTGTGATTGACGAAAGCGGCTATATGGAAAACGCGTTTTATTTCGGCGCAAGCAGCGTCTATCTGTCGCCGGAGAACGTACGCAAATTTCAACTCGCAAAATCCGCTGTCCGCGCCGGAATGGAAACGCTGCTGCACGCGGCGGAGGTGCGCTATGAAGATATCGACGCTTTTTATATCGCCGGCGGATTCGGCAGTTTTTTAAACATCAAAAGCGCTGTAGCAACGGGGCTCATTCCGGCGGCGCTGGAAGAAAAGGCGGTTGCTATCGGCAACGGCGCAGGCATTGGCGCGGCGGCGGTACTGCAAAGCAAAGAATGCCTGTCGCTGTCCGAAAAAATTGCCGCGCAGGCGGAAACGCTGACGCTGACAGACAATGCCTATTTCGCAGACCAATATATTGAAAATATGATGTTCGAGGTGGCGCCATGATATTGCAAGAACTCGAAAAAATGGGGTTTGACCGCACGGCGGAAATTGCCGTATCCGAAATCGCGTTTGAACCGTCTTTGATTGATTTGTGCAAGATGAACACCTGCGGCAACTACGGAAAAAACTATACCTGTCCGCCGCTGGTGGGCGAACCGCAGGAATTGATCCGCCGCGCCAAAACGTATCAAACGGCGGTGGTGTTTCAAAAAATCTATCCGCTTGAAGATTCGTTTGATATTGAAGGAATGGACGCCGCCCGTCGCCGGTTTCGCAGCGCATTAGAGGACGTTCAGGCGGTCTGTCAAACCAGATTAACCGACTACTTACTGCTGGGCGCAGGCGGCTGTAGCTGCTGCGACTGCTGCGCGGCACAGACGGACGAACCCTGCCGGTTTCCGGAAAAAGCCATTCCATCTCTGGAAGCATATGCCATCAATGTGTCGTCTCTGGCGGCGGCGTGCGGCATGAGGTATATCAACGGCGCAAACACCGTGACCTATTTCGGCGCTGTGCTTGTTTAAAAAATTCACAAAAAAGAGCAGTCGGTAAAACAACTGTTTTACCGACTGCTTCTTTTTTATATTTCATGTATCATTTGTATCAAAAAAACCCCGCTCTGCCGTTGCACATAATCACCCTCAAACCTGTATTAACCAGGTGGGTACCACCTCCGGAGATTCATACGTCCCCTGGCACCGGACATAGCGTCCGGCGGGGGCATGTACTACAAACCGGAAAGCCGGTTCCCTTGAGAATTCATTGGTTTAAGTAATTCCTGTGTTCGCACATCGCAGGGATTTTCCCATATCCAAAGCGCTCCGCGCTTCCCTTTAATAGTATTATATCATAAACGCGAAGCGTTTTGATATAATTTCGTGCATCTCCGCCGGTTGCCACGTTTTATGCGTGGCGAGGCGGAGGCACTTTTCATTCTATAATAGTCACTCTGTGATTATTATATCATATTATGCTACTAAGTGCAATGGATTATGCGAATTTACCATAAATTTTTTAATCTTCAAAATCAAAAACATCGCTGTTTTTCTCTTTGAAAATTGCATACACTTCTTCTGAAATCATGGGGTCGTTGATTTGCAGCAGCGATTCTTCGCCATCTTCCGTTTCTTCCAGTTCCATAATCAGCACGCCATTGTCATCCGGCGGCAATAAAATCACATAAGTTGCGTCTCCATATTCAATACTGTCGAGAAATTCAAATTCTACTTCATTGCCTTCTTCATCTGTCAACACAACGAAATTATCCATTTCCTCCTCGCTGTGGTCATGCCCGCAAGAGCAATCGTGTCCATGTACATGTTCTTCTGCCATTTGACATACGCCTCCTTCCTTTTTCTCCATTATAACAATATTCTGTTTCTTTTACAAGAGAATATGTATAATTTTTTTGAAACATTTTTTGTCGGTTCTCATATACTGGTAGTAATCATAGAATGGAAGCAGGTGGAAAATCATGAAACGAGTTGATATTAATGCGCTGCGCGGTTTGGCGAACATGCCCAGCGGAGAAATGGAACAGAAACTTGCCGATATGCTGCAAAAATCCGGCAACGGCGCGTTGGCAGGCAAAATCAATGCTTCAGCGATAGACCAGCTCAAACGGCAGCTTACCGCAATGGACCAGTCGCAGCTGGACGCGCTGGTTTCCCAAATGCAGAACATCGACAGCGGCACACTGCAAAAACTGCGGAACATGCTGAACAAATAAAACCGCGCCATACAGAACAGGAGGTATCACACGAATGGCAAATCAAGATTTATCTACTGCAATCGAAATGTTGAAAAATCTGTTGGGTTCGGACGCGGGCGGCAAAGTGGACGAAATTGTGGAAACGCTGGGTCTGGGCGGCGCGGCGAACAAAAACAGCGCGCCGGTGCAGCCGGATTTCACCGCGGAGCCGGTGCAGGAAGTGTCCGCACCGCCGGCAGTAGCGCCGGCTGTACCTGCGCCGACCAATAACACGCCCATGGATCTCTCCGGACTGCTTTCGGGGCTGGGCAACATGGCAAACGTGCAGAATAACCCACATATGAATTTGCTTGTGGCTCTAAAGCCGTACATGAACCCACTGCGTGCGTCTAAAATCGACAGCGCCATGAAAATCATACAGCTTGCTCAAATCACCCGCGGTATGGGATTGTTTGGCAAATAAGAAAAAGGGCTGGCTGGAAAGGGGACGACATTTTTATGGAAAAGGCATACTACAAACACTATGGGGCGGCGGGCGGTTCTCCTGCACCGGAGACGCCGCCGTCCGCTTCGGGGAAACAGGCGCATACCGCCGGACTGGGCGGGTCGCTGGGCGCGCTCAGCGGCGGACTGGGGAATACGCTGCGCAATTTCGCGCTGGACGACATTATTCTGTTGGCGCTGATACTGTTTTTAATCAACAGCGACATAGACGATAATCTGCCGGTTATTTTGCTGATTATTTTGTTCATGGTCGGTTTTAACAAGAGCGAAGAAGAAACGGAATAACTCTTGTCAAAACGCCGGAAATAGGTTATAATACATAATATACAAAACGATAGATTCATCTGCGAAGATATCCCGCCGCACAGCAAGCGTATTTGCCTTTTGCGGCAGGGAAAATGCATAGGATAAAGGAGGCTACATATCATGTTAGACCAAATGAAAAACACACCGTTTGACGTGCTGGGCTTTGGAGAAGTTATGCTGCGGCTTTCACCTGTCGGCAAGGAACGTATTTCTCAAAGCGAAACGTTTGACAAACGTGCGGGCGGCGCGGAACTGAACGTTGTCAGCGGCATTTCCCAGCTTGGCTGCCGCACCGGTATTATCACAAAACTGCCGGACAACGAAATCGGAAAATTTATCAAAAACAAAATCCGCTACAGCGGTATCAGCGACGATTTCATTACCTATGATAAGAGCGCGGAAAAACGCCTTGGCATTTACTACTACGAAAGCGGCGCATATCCGCGTGTGCCGACCGTGGTCTATGACCGCGCAAATTCTTCGTTTGCGGCTTGTCATGTGGAAGATGTGAACGAAGCGGCATATGCCAGCACCAAGGTCTTTCACCTCAGCGGTATCACGCTTGCGCTGAATCCGACCATTCGCGAAACGGCGCTGGAAATGATTCAAAAGTTCAAAAAACAGGGGACGTTTATCTCTTTTGATGTGAACTACCGCGCCAGCCTTTGGGACGAGGATACCGCCCGCGAATGCCTGATGCAGGTCATGCAGGACGTGGACATTCTGTTTGTGTCGGAGGAAACGCTGCGGCGCATGTTCCGGCAAACGGGCGATATTCATGAAATTCAGCGAAAATTTGCGCGGCAGTTTGACAATGTGAAGGTGATTGCCAGCACGCGCCGCGTGGCAAAAACGCCGACGCGTCACACATGGCAGTCTCTCGCCTATTCTGTGGAAGAGGACAGTTTTTTTGAAGAAGCGCCCTATGAAGATATTGAGGTGGTAGACCGTATTGGCAGCGGCGACGCTTATGTGGCGGGCGCGCTCTATGGTCTGATTCAGCACCGGACGCTGGAGGACGCTGTGCGCTACGGTAACGCCATGTCCGCACTGAAAAACACCATTCCGGGCGACATGACCGCTTGTGACGCCGGCGATATCCGCCGCGTGATAGACGCGCATATGAAAGGACAAGCAAGCGAAATGGTGCGCTGACTTTGGCAAATGACGCATTGTGGGGCGATATTTTCCGGGAAATGTTCCCCCAATTGTCGCTACGGGTATATCCCTCGTGAAAAATGTCCTCCGGATTTGGGCTATGCCCAAATCCTCCCCCTCTTACTTTTTCTGAGGGAAATACCCTCCGCTCCTTGCCCCCCATTTTCTCCTCCTTTACTTTTCTTGGGGGATATAGCTTCCGCTCTTTGCCCCCGTCTGCTATCCCTTTTACTTTTTGGGGGCGGGAGGTGCTCCGCGCTTTGTCCTGTCTGCTCCTTGGTTTTTGTTTTGCATAGGTGGCAGCGGATTTAGAGTGCGCCCATATATTTAAGCGTGCGTATTGTATTGCGCAGCATACACCGGCGGTGATAGTCAACCTCCAGCGATTCGCCATAGGACATGTCCTCCAGATATTTCTGCGCCTGTTTTCTGTCTTCCGGACGGACAAGCTCTAGGAGTTTATCACGGCTTTCCTCATAATGTATCTGATATTCATATTCGCTGGGATTATCACATTCAAAATTATTGCAATCCAATACATATAACTGCTCCATAAATCCCTGAAATACCGAATCAAATGTTTCTCGCATATGTTATCATCCTTTCTAAAACACTAACTAATATTACGGTACTAGTATACCATATCTTTTAGAGTATGTCAAGTCTTTTTGGGGGGACAATTATGAAAAACATGTCACAACACTTAATCGAATTGCGCAAAAACTATCAGTTTACGCAAAAACAGGTAGCAGAGACTTTAAAAATGAAAGAAAATGCATATCGCCATTACGAGAAAGGACGGAGTATTCCTAATATTGGTTGTCTCATTCAATTAGCTGAATTATACCATACGTCCATAGAATATATTGTTAGAGGAAATAAGTTGGATAACATATATATTTCTCACAAAATAACGTCGTTTCCGAAACGTTTGAAAGAAATCCGTAAAAGAAATCATATGACACAGCTGCAACTAGCCAAATTTTTAGGATTAGAAGAGGTATCATATCAATATTATGAATATGGCACGCATGAACCCAAACTAGAAAATTTGATAAAATTAGCAGACCTGTTTCATGTAACGCTGGACGAATTATTGGGACGAAATGAAACATAAAGCTGACGGATACGTCACTTTTCAATCATGGAATGTCTGGACATGCGCCAGACATTCCATACTTTGCGGCGTTTGGAGTGCCGAGGAACGAGGCGCGACGCGAGAGCGAAAAACGCCGTCAGGAGGAGCCCACGAGGGGGACGCAGTGACAACGACCAACGGGAGATGGAACAAGTCCCTCTCGTGAAGATATGGGCTGACGGATACGTCACTTTTCAATCATGAAATCTTCGGACATGTGCCGAAGATTTCATACTTCTCAGTCGCCAGCGTTTCGCTAGGAACGCTGCGCGAGCGAAGGCGACTGCAAAGGGGGATTCCAACAAGGGGGACGGTATGACAGCGACAAAGGGAGCTGGAAAGAGTCCCCCTTTTGACCACAATACACGCGGAGGTGGTTTTTATGACTCCTTGGACATGGATTTTATCAGCGGGCGGGCTTGCCGCCGCGGGCGCAGGCTATGGCATCTTGGAAGCAAAAAGCCTGCGCGTGCGGCGCATTACCATCACCGGCGCGCCTGCGTCGTTGCACGGCAAAACCGCCGCCGCATTTTCAGACGTGCATTTCGGGCGATTTGTCACGCCGGCGCAACTGCGCCGCTGCGTGGAAAAAATAAATGACTTGCGCCCCGATTACCTTTGGTTTTTGGGCGATTTTTCCGACAAACACCGCAGTCACTATGACCTGCAAACGCGGGCGGCTGTGGCAAAACTGCTGCGCGGCTGCGCGCCGCAAGCGGAAAAACTCGCCGTGCTGGGCAACAACGACTTGCATATGCCCGCCGCGCGTGCATTCAGCGCGGAACTGTTGGCGGCGGGCGGTTTTCGCGTGCTGCAAAACGAAGCCGTCCGTTTGACAGAGGACGCGTCTGTCATTGGACTGGAGGAATGGAAATATGGAAAGCCGGACGTGCAAAAAGCCTTAAACGGCGCCGCGCCCTATGTCATTTGTCTCATGCATCACCCTGATTATGCGGATATCAGCGCGCAGCATCAAATTCCTGTCCAGCTATCGGGGCATTCCCACGGCGGGCAGGTGAAACTGCCGCTGCTTTACCGCTATATGCTGCCGCACGGCGGACGCAAATACCACACGGGCGAATATCAGGTCGGTGCAACGCGCCTTATTATTTCAAACGGCGTTGGCGTGCACACGCTGCCGTTCCGTTTTCTTGCCCCGCCCGATATTTTGCATATCACATTTACCGAATAGACATAAGAGCGGACGCCATATAGCGCCCGCCCTTGTTTTATGTGGAAGTATCTCTTATGTAGTTCCCTGTTAGGCGACCGGTTCCTACGTTGTTTTATCACCTCTAGTCAAAGGTCAGCACTTTGATGTTCACGTTTGGCACGGTCAGCGCTGCATATTCCTCAAGCGCAGGACGCACCCGCCGCTGCACCATTTTCGCTGTTTCGCGGATATCCACACCGAATTTTAAAATCACGTCGATTTCCACCGTAACGCCCGCACCCGTTTTCAGCCGCGTTACCCGCACGTCTTTGACTTTCACGTCCCGCACCTTGTGCGCTTCATGTTTCACGATATCCACAATGACCTTGGTGGTCAGCTTATAATCGCCCATGTAACTATAGGTCGGTCGAATAATCGTTTTGTCCGCTTCAAAAAAGTTTTTGTCCTGCATACGGAAAAACACTTTCAGGGAATCGAGAAAATAGCCTGAAAAATGTTTTTTCACTTCAAAGGTGGGCGCGGGAATGACGTGTTTCCCCTGCGTTTCGCGCATTCGTTTCGCGAGAGCGATTTCCTCCGGCGAAGCAATATCCGTCAGCAAAATAATTCTCTCCGGCGGCGGCAGTTCCAGCCGCTGCGCAATCCGCTGCACCATACGCTCCGACGTTCCCAGCAGCAAAATGGAAATATCCCCACGCGCGCGAATGGCGTCCCGCATGGGAATGGCGTCCTTGTCATACATGAAAATTGCGTGTTTCACAGACGCAATCATGGTCTTTTCCGATTTGGCGGACTTGCCCGCCACGATATGCCCTTTATAAATCAGCAATCCGTCGTCGATAATATAATCCAGATTGTTTTCTTTTGCAATCCATTGGGCGCGGAAACTTTTTCCGCTGCCGCTTTCTCCAACCAACGCAACTACTTTCATTGCCTCAATCCCTCTTTTCTCTGTTTTTATACCAACGGCTCTATCAGCCGGCAAATCCCTTCGCATATTTTTTGCAGTCCGTTTCGTTTCCGGTGGTTTTCCAGCGTGAGTTCGCGGCTGTTTTTCACGTCCGCTAAAAATGTATTTCTGCATTGCCGCGCAAACGTTTCATCATAGACCAGCGCATTCATTTCATAGTCCAGCCGAAACGACCGCGAATCAAAATTCGCAGACCCCACCGACGCAACACAATCGTCCATCACAACTGTTTTGGCGTGCAAAAACCCTTTGTGCGTATAGACCTTGATACCGCAGCGGAGCAATTCTTCCACATGGGACAGTGTAATATAATATACAAATTTTTTATCCGGTATGCCAGGTATCATCACCCGCACGTCCACGCCGCCGCGCGCCGCCAGCCGAAGCGCTTCGGTCAGCGATTCGTCCGGCACGAGATAGGGCGTTTGAATATAGATATATTTTTTCGCACTGTTTACCATCTTCACATAAGAATCCTTGATGGTTGCATATTCTTGGTCAGGACCGCTGGTGACAATCTGCACGCCGGCGGTTCCGGTCTCTGCCGGCGGCGGGAAATAGCCCTTCAGCCGCGCAAAGTCTGTCACCTTGTCCCGATATGCTTTTGACGCGCGCACCTGCTTGTCCAAATAGTGCCAGTCCGCCAAAAAACGAAACTGCACCGCGTGTACGCTGCTGCCTGTCAGCCGAATGGCAGTGTCCCGCCACGGCGTTCTTTTGGAATCCAGCCCCAGATAATCGTCGCCGATGTTAATGCCGCCCGTATAGGCAATGCGCCCGTCAATCACCACAATTTTCCGATGCATTTGATAGTTCACGCTAATCACGGAACTGAGCAGCGTCGGCAGATAGGAATATACCATGCCGCCCGCGTCTGTCAAAGACCGATAATCGCGGCGGCGGTTTTTGAGCCAGCCCAGCAAATCATAAACCACTCGCACTTCCACACCTTCGCGCGCCTTTTTTTCCAGCAGCGCCAAAAACCGTTTGCCAATGTCATCTTGCATTTTAATGATGAAATAGAGCACATGGACGCTTTCTTTTGCCGCTTCTATTTCTGCGAACATGCGTGCATAAGCCGCGTCTGCGTCCACCAGCAATTCCACTGTGTTGTCCGCCGTATAAACGCTGCCAGCATTAGTTTGGTTCATACGAACCATGTCCAGATAGTGCTCCGCAACCGCCGGCGACACAGAAATTTGTCCCGATTTTATTTGCGTCCGGTTCTTTTGCATTGCCTCCCTGTACGCCGACGACAGCGTATCAAAGCGGAACCGATGATAGAATAAGCGGTATTTTGACGTGCTGCCAAAGAAAAAATAAAGCACAAACCCCACGACCGGCAGAAAAATAAACGTCAAAAGCCATGCCAGCGCACGCCCGACGTCTACTTTACGTGCAAAAATCATGGAAAATCCGGATATAATATTAATGCTATATAGTGCAATGAAACAAACACTCCATAAATCCAAATACGTTCCCTGCCTTTTATTTCCTTTTTTCTCATTATACTCTCTTTTTTTTCATTCGTCAAGAAATCCCGCTGCCGGTAGAAATATGTACAAAAAACAGCTTGCCCTGTTTTTTGAAAATCTATACTTTTTTCTATTGACAGCTTCCGGTTTTTGCGATATACTATAAATACTTAACTAATTAATTATTAATTAATAAATTATTTTTGGATGGTGGTACTATGCCGGCATTACGCAGCGTTATGAAAAAACTGAATTATCTGCACGTCCTGCACCGCCTTTGTGTCCAGCAAGTCATCTATGAAAGCGGTCTGCATTTCGGGCAGCCGCCCATTTTAGACTATGTCAAAGAACACGAAGGCTGCACGCAGCGGGAACTTTCCGATTTTCTCTGCATTTCGCCGCCCTCGGTGGCAACCAGCGTCAAACGTTTGCAGCGGGCAGGATTTCTGGAAAAACTATGCGACGACCAAGATTTGCGCCGCACGCGTCTGCGCATTACGCCGCTCGGCAGAGAAGCCGCGCAGCAGTGCAGGGCAATGTTTGATAAAACGGACGAAAAATTGATGCAAGGCTTTTCGCAGGAGGAAACCGAAACGCTTATGGCGTATCTGGACAGAATGATTGACAATCTGGCGGACGGAGACCTCAAAGGCGAGAGCGTGTTCTCTCTGATAGAAAAATCCAAAGGATTGCATGTACGCACCATACGAGACAGGAGGAATCACAGACATGTTTAAAGCACTATTACCATTTCTATCCAAGTATAAAAAATATGCCATTTTAACGCCGCTGATGATTGTCGGCGAAGTGTTAATGGAAACGACCATTCCCATTCTAATGGCGCAAATTGTGGACGTGGGTATCACTCAGCGCAACATTGGTTATGTCCTGTCGCTGGGCGGGCTGATGATTGTGATGGCGCTGATTTCGCTGTTGTTCGGCGCTTTGGCAGCGCGCTTCGGCGCGAAAGCCGGTATGGGGTTTGGCTGCGAACTGCGCCGCGGGCTGTTTGACAAAATCTCCGGCTATTCCTTTGCGAACATTGACAAGTTTTCCAGCGCGTCGCTGGTGACGCGGCTGACCACAGACGTCAACACCTCGCAAATGGCGGTCATGATGGGACTGCGTATTGCAGTACGCGCGCCGTTTATGCTGGTGACGGCAACGTTTATGGCGTTTGCGATTAACCATTCTCTGGTATCGGTGTTCTTGGTAGCAATTCCGATTCTGGCAGTTGCACTGGCAATCATTGCGACCATGACATTTCCGCGGTTTATGGCAATGCTGAAAAAATATGACGCGCTTAACGCTTCCGTGCAGGAAAACCTGCGCTCCATTCGTGTGGTGAAAGCGTTTGTGCGCGCGCCCTATGAAAAAGAAAAATTCGGCAAAGCCAACGACGAATTGATGGGTTCCTCCATTCACGCGGAAAAGGTATTGAATTTTAATATGCCTGTTATGCAGCTTGTGATGTATGGCTGTATTATTGCGATTTTGTGGTTCGGCGGCGGACAGATTATCGCCGGAACCATGCTGACAGGAGAACTCATTAGCTTCATCAGCTATATCATGCAAATTTTGATGTCGCTGATGATGATTGCCATGATTTTCATTCAGCTTGTCATGATGCGTTCTTCTCTGGTGCGTATCGTGGAAGTGCTGGAGGAAAAAGTGGATATCACAGACCCTGCGTTTGCAGACGCGCAGGAGGACGACGCTTCCATTGTGTTTGACGACGTATCGTTTGGCTATGGCGAAGGGGGCAACGTGCTGCGGCACATCAATTTGCGCATTGAGCCGGGCGAAACCGTGGGCATTATCGGCGGAACCGGTTCTTCCAAGACCTCTCTGGTACAGCTTATCCCACGGCTCTATGACGTGACGGGCGGGCGCGTGCTGGTCGGCGGACACGACGTGCGGGAGTATAAATTAGAGGATTTGCGCAAAACCGTTGGTATGGTGCTGCAAAAAAACGTTTTATTCTCCGGCACCATTCGCAACAATCTGCGCTGGGGCAATGAAAACGCCACAGACGAAGAAATTGTGGCAGCTTGTCAGGCGGCTTGTGCGCATGATTTCATCATGGCCTTCCCAAACGGCTATGAAACGGAACTGGGTCAGGGCGGCGTGAACGTCTCCGGCGGACAAAAACAGCGGCTTTGTATTGCGCGTGCACTGCTGAAAAAGCCGCAAATCATCATTCTGGATGACAGCACCAGCGCGGTGGATACCGCGACGGACGCAAAAATCCGCGAAGCGCTGCGCGAAGGGCTGAAAGGTACGACCACCATTATTATTGCACAGCGTATCACGTCCGTGTGTGATGCAGATAAAATTGTAGTAATGGACGACGGCGAGATTAATGCTGTCGGCACACATGAAGAACTATTGGAAAACAATCCAATCTATCGGGAAGTCTATGACTCCCAGCAGAAGGGGGTGGCGTAAATGGCGCCTCATGGAAAAATGAGAGGTTCTGTAAAACCGAAAAGTATCCGCAAGACGCTGCTGCGCCTGTCGGGCTACATGGTGAAAAACACATGGCTGCTGCTGTTTGTTGTGCTGATGGTCATTGTCAGCGCGGGCGCAAGCATTGCCGGCACCTATTTTCTCAAGCCGTTGCTGAACGAGTGTATTTTGCCGTTGATTGGCACTTCGCCTACCTTGGCAGAGTTTACACCGTTTCTCAAAATGATTGCCATTATGGCAGTTATTTATCTCTGCGGCGTGCTGTCCACATTTGGCTACAGCCGCACCATGATTTATATTACCAACGGAACACTCAACCGTATCCGCAAGGATTTGTTCAACCGTTTGCAGGATTTACCCATTCGCTATTTCGACACGCACACGCACGGCGAACTGATGAGCCGTTTTTCTTCTGACGTGGATACCATTCGCGAAGCGCTCAGCCAAGGAATGACACAGCTTATCTCCGCAACGCTGACCGCGGTGGGGACGTTCACCATGATGTTGATTCTCAGTCCGCTGCTCACTATTTTGATTCTGCTGATGCTGGGCGTGATGTTTTTGGTGGTGAAGACCATCGGAAAACGCAGCAGCGCCTACTACCGCGCACAGCAACAAGCAATGGGCGCCGCAAACGGATATGCAGAGGAAGCCATTGAAGGCATGAAAGTTGTGAAAGTGTTTTGCCACGAAGAAAAAGTCCGCAAAGAATACGCGGAGAAAAACGAGGCGCTGCGCGACGCGGCAACACAGGCAAACACGTTTGCCAGCATCATGATGCCCATTATGGGAAACCTTTCCTATGTAAACTATGCACTGACGGCAGCGGCGGGCGCGCTGCTGGTGATTAGCGGCAGAATGGATCTCGGCACCATTGCGTCTTTCCTGCAATTCTCCCGCTCTTTCTCCCAGCCTATCACGCAGATTTCCCAGCAGTTCAACGTTGTTTTGCACGCGATTGCAGGTGCGGAACGTATTTTTGAAGTGCTGGACGAGACGCCGGAGGAAGATGAAGGCTATGTGACGCTGGTCAATGCCATAGAACAGCCGGACGGCACCATCATAGAAAGCGAAAAACGCACGGGACATTGGGCATGGAAACACCCGCATGGAGACGGTACGCTGACATATACGCCGCTGCGCGGCGAGGTGGAATTTGACGATGTGACCTTTGGATATGAAGAAAATAAAACGGTTTTGCACGACATTGACATTGATGCAAAACCGGGCGAAAAAATCGCATTCGTCGGGTCTACCGGCGCAGGAAAAACGACGATTACCAACCTCATCAACCGTTTCTACGACGTGCCGGACGGAAAAATCCGCTATGACGGCATCAATATCCGTAAAATCAAAAAAGACGATTTGCGCCGGTCTCTTGCCATGGTGTTACAGGATACGCATTTGTTCACCGGAACTGTACGCGACAACATTCGCTATGGGAAACTGGACGCGACAGACGCGGAGGTGGAAGCGGCAGCAAAACTTGCCAATGCGGACGGTTTTATCCGCCATTTGCCGCAGGGGTATGACACCATGCTTAGCAGCGACGGTACCAATCTCAGCCAAGGACAGCGGCAGTTGCTTGCCATTGCGCGCGCTGCCATTGCTGACCCGCCGGTGCTGATTTTGGACGAAGCGACCAGTTCCATTGACACTCGAACGGAAAAACTGATTGAAAAAAGTATGGACCGTCTCATGGAAGGGCGGACAGTGTTTGTGATTGCCCACCGCCTGTCCACCGTGCGCAACGCCGATATGATTCTTGTTTTGGAACACGGACAGGTGATTGAACGCGGCAATCACGATGAACTGATTGCGCAGCACAAGAAATATTACCAGCTCTATACAGGACAGTTTGAATTAGCCTGACGCTTCCGATTTGAACCCGCCTAAAACGGCGATATTTTGGTATCTTTCGGATTGTCGTCTCCCGTAGGCGCCAGCCTATCTGCATCCTCCGCACCAAAATCTGCTCAAAATATCATCCGTTTTAGGTCGCAGAATTTTGAAAGAGCAAATTTTTATGCAAGACAAGGCGAAAGCGGAGCTGATAATTGTTTTATTAGCGAGCATTTCAACGCAGTATTGCGGAAAATTTGTCTTTCAAAATCGGTGTTTAAATTGAAAGCGTCAGGCTATCTTGATGGCAGGGCGGAATATCGCGCAGATTGATTTGCACGGACTGACGTGCAGCGAAGCAAAAAAGCGGCTGGAACAGAAAATCAAGTCCCTTCCGTCAGACACAAAAGAGCTCACTGTCATTCATGGATACCATGGCGGAAAACAGTTGGCGGAGATGGTGCACCGCCTAAAATGCGGACGGGTGAAACGGAAAATTTTAACGGGCAATCCAGGCGAGACAGTCTATCTGCTGGAGGACTAGATCGCAGCGGCGACATAGCTTAGGCAAAAATATTACTCCCCAAGACATACTTTGGCGATATCTCTCCCCTTGATTTTTCGGAAAGAACGCATTCTCCTGAGAGTCAATATTTTGTTTTTGTCCTCCGTAAACAATAGCCCTCCATCTTCTAGTAAAATGCCGTGTTCCTTTTGTTGGAACACGGCGTTTTATGTCCTATAAGCTATCACTCTTTGCCGCCTGTGCAGGTTTAATTCAGCCGATAAACCGAAAATGCTAAAATAGCGGCAAACAGTAGCCAAATGAGATACGGCAGCAGCAAGTATCCCGCTTTTTTGTCTATTTGATTGAACTGATAAATGGTAATACAAACCAATACAATCAAAAACAGAATCCACAAAAAGGAAAACAAAAACCAATGCAGCCGGAAAAAGAACAGACTCCATAAACTGTTTACTACAAGCTGTAATGCATATACCTGCAATGCCTCTTTTCTTTGCGGACTGCCGCTGTCATAGACCAAATAGGCGGCAATGCCCATCAAAACATATAGAATCGTCCAAACGATGGGAAACACAACCGCCGGCGGCATGAACCATGGACTGGTAATGCCGTCTAAATTGTTTCCGCCGCCGAGCAGCGCGCCCACTGCCCCTGCCAATAGCGCAATACCAATGGACACAGCAAGCGGTTTTAAACGAATTGTCTGAAACATATTTTCTCACTTCTTTCTACCTTCACTTGACAAAGGTAAATACGGTTTTTCCGGCGAAAATCCTGCAAATCATTGCGTCCTCCTCATTCGCTGGCACTAGCCCTGCTCATTCGTCTTCCTTATCCTTTACATGATTTTCGCCGGAAAAACTCCATAGGATCTGACCGAAAACAGAGGGGTAAAAATGAGGGGCTGGCAAGGCTGAGGACGCAGGCTTGCTTTTGCAAGCCAAGGACGAAAACGCAGTCAGCAGCCATTTTTATTTTGGTCAGACGTGTTTAGGCAAACAAAAGTCGAATATGCGTGCGCCATGCAGGGAAAATTTTTCGTAAATGCGCGCCCGCGAACCACTTTCCATACCACTCCGTGGCACGTGTGCCCCAGAGGGTACGCGTACGCTCAGTATGCAAAGGAACCTTTTCCTTGCCTTACAAAAAATTTTCTCCTGCGTGGTTCTATGAAGTCCCTAGGAGCAAATTTTTCTGTAGGCAAGACAAAAATACGCAGGAATACTGGCGTATGGGGGTATTTTTAACATAGCATACGGGAAAATCTGTCCTAGGGACCGCATGAGATTCGACCTTTGTTTGCCTATTCTTGTCAAGTGATGGTACCTTAGTATATGCCAAAAACAATTCTTTTATGACTTGTCCCGTCGGGCAAATCCCTACACAAGATTTCCTTTTGTCCGCGCTGGCGAAAAAAGACGGTATGCCGCGAAGACATACCGTTTCTATGAAACACAAACAGATTCGACTTTTGTTTGCCTAAGGACGCTTAGATTTTTCATTCCTATTTGTGGGCAGAAAGGCTATAGATATTTTTATGGTGTTATGAAGCATTGTGTCCAGTAGCTGCCATAGCTGCCGCCGGCATAGTATCCCACGCCGAGATGGGTCAACTGTGGATTTAGAATATTTGCACGGTGACCGGAAGAATTCATCCAACCGTTTACCACCGCCTCGGGAGATTGCTGTCCCGCTGCAATATTTTCCGCTGCCCGACGGTAGGATATCCCTGCATTTTTCATACGGTCAAAAGGCGACAGCCCCTCCGGATTCGTATGGTCAAAAAAGCCGCGCACCGCCATATCTTTGCTGTGTGCCAGCGCAACAGCCGCCAGCGAATCACTCCATTCCAGCGGCAACACTCCCGCTTTCATGCGTTCCTGATTCGTCAGTTCAAAAACACGGTAGGCAAAACTGCTTTGTGTCTGCTCCTGATCCGGCTGTCCTTCATTTACAGGCGGTATTTTTGTTTTGACAATAACCTTCTGCGCTGCGCCGTCCCAATCCACCTGTGCGTTATATCCTTCACTGACCGCGCGTACCGGAACCAACGTCCGGTCTCCTACTATTTTAGGAGCCACCTCCAGTCGGATGGCTCTCGCATTTTTTCTCATGACGTAGTTCCCAATTTGCAAAGAAAGAACATCTGTCCCTTTGATGGTAGTCACACGTTCTGTCTCCCCCTGCCATTGTACACTTGCACCAATCGCCTCCGCCAACGCACGGATTGGTACCAACACCCTGTCATTTTCCATAATCGGCGCTTGGTCAAACACCAGCGTTCTGCCATCGACTTCTACTTGAATATTTGCTGCCCGTGCGGGAACCGCTGCACCTGCTCCTAGTACAAAGACTGCGGATAATACCATGGAAAGCATTCTTTTTTTCATATTCATTCACCCCTTTTGTCTATATCCTAACATATATCCTTTTGCCGTACAAGCTATAATATTTTCCAATCGCGGCATCTGCTGCCAGCGCTGATAGATAGAAAAAGATGCTGTAAAAAACGAGTTTTTTACAGCATCTTTTTCTATGGATTGTTATTGTATCTCTGTTAACAGTACAGTGGTTGTTTTTCCGCGTTCCAAGCCCTGCGGCAACTCCACTGTGACTGTTGTTTTTTCGTTTTCTGTCACCGCGCCGCTGCCGGACAGCTTTCTATTGATAGAAATGATGGTGTTTGCCAAGCTGGTGTTCTTGGGATTGGAAACGCACAATTCCCACTGATTGCCCTTTTTCGTAAGCAGCACGATACAGGGGTCTTTTTCCGCCGTTATCGTCAAGTCACTGTCCAGCCCTGTCACGGCTGCCGGAAGTGTGACGCTTTGTTGATAATTCGGAACGCCTTGCGTCCAGAATACAATACCCGCACTGTTTGCCTGTTTCGACCAGACCGCCTGGCATTTCTCGGTATTAGCTACCGCCACCATGTCAGGATTCTGCCGGTACGCCGCTAATGTATTTGCCGTTGCAACCGGCAGTACCGTATAGGCATAGGACGCATTCTGTGGAGCGGTTCCGTGACTGAGAGACAGTGCAAAAATATTTTGTGTTTCCACAGACGCATTTTGCGTTGAATTGATGGACTGCCAAGTACCTGATTTCGCGTTGTTGCCAATCACTGCATTTTGCTTTTCAGGGAAATAGTATCCCACGCCATCATGCAGCACCCATGAAACGTCCGCCACTGTCCGCTCGTCTGCCTTGGGCAGCGTCTGTGCATTCGTCCCATCACCGGAATATTGTACATTACCGTTTAACAAGCACTGATTCAGTGTTGTAAACACTTCATTGCTTCCTGTGCCCGTAATACCTGCGCCCAGCGCGGTAAACCCTTTGTCAAACACAAAATTCGCTTTTTTTGCCGCTACACCGTTATGCGAGTAGTCCATAGCAGTGACCGCATAAAGTCCATTACTCACACCGCCGACAAACTCTTTTGCGCCTTTTGCCTTATTATTCGTAGCCGGAATGGTTTCAAACGAATGATATGCTGTTGTGGTGCCCGGAATCTTGCTCCAATCCCAACAAGGGAAAATATTGTAGTATTCCCGACCGGTTTTCATAATGACCGTTGCACCGTCTGCGATATAATATCCTTTGCTGTTCTCGCCATTCATATATTCCGCATATTGATTGCGGTTCGAACTGTTGCGGATTCCTACATAGAAATCGTTCCGATGTACCGCAGTGAAATCCGATGTCCAAAAATGCTTCGCGCCGTCAAACCCTGCGTCTGTGCCGCTGAGCCGGCTGTTTTTCAGCGCCAGCAGCTCCTGCCGTCGCTCCAGACCGGGCACGGTCAGCAGAACATTTGCTGCGCCCAGCGAATCTCTGCGCACGGACTCACCGACACCACCACGGCGCGAAATGGCGCGTCCGAAACAAGCGAAATCAGAACCGTTCCCGCGGAACAACCAGGAATGTCCGTCTAAAATGAAATCGGCATAAGCATTCAGCGCGCGCTCCGACACCATGAACTGTGTATCTGCCAAATAGCCCAGTATCATGTTGACACCGCCGCAAAATACGCTGCCGTAACTGCCGTTGTAGAGCAAATCGCCGTGCTGGTGAAACATACCGTCTATCATGATACCTTCTCCGCCGTCGCCATGGCTGAACACGGAAAGCTCATTGTCCAACAAATACTGCACAATGTTTTTCATAGAATCCGCATCATCTGTTGCCACTGCAATTTTAACCGAGGTTTGCAGTTCGTCTATCAAATTACCGCCCGTACCTTGACTGCTGGCAGTTTTATGCGGTTTACTTTCATCAACCGTGGGCATTCCTTTCTTGGCAACCGCCCGCAATGCCGGCAGATAATCGGCATCCTCCGGCAAGGGATAGAGCAAAATGGTGGACATTTTCTTCGGCACATCAATGGATTGATACCACCAATTTGAGCTGTAGTATTCATCTTTGTGCTGCGCCCAGTCGCGCAGCACTGCTTCACATTTCTCAAACAGTTCGCTGTTGTGATACCATCTGTTTCCCTCGGAATAATATGCTTTCAGCATAGTCGTAACATTTGTTAAGGCGCTCGACACATTCCAGTTTGTCTGCGAATGAATGGAATAATCAATATCATTAAACCGTCCATCGCTGCCCAATTTATCCAGAACACTCTGCGGATTTGCAGAAGTAGAATAGAGGTTAAAATCCTTTGCAATCCGTTCACGGATTATCTGCATGTCATGCGCCGTCTCGTCCACCTGTTCGGCGGTCGTGCCCAGTTCCTGCACCTGCGCCATGGGTCTCATTTCCGCCACGCCGTCCCACAGATAAATCCGCAGTTTGTCCCGCACTGTTTTCGGCTGTACCCTTTGGAACGTCAATTCATGGATGGTCTTGTCCTCCAGCCGCGCAGAACGGAACACTCTGTCCGTCACATTGCCGCTTTCGTCCAGCACTTCGCCTATCAGCATGGTACCGTTTACAGGTGCCGCCGCCGTATTTTTTGCTACCTCTACCAACGCCGTTACCGTACCATAGGTATCCCCTGGGTGCAGCGCACTGATTTTGTTTGCACTTTGCGCCGCGCCCGCATACCAGCGCACGGAAGATATATATACCTGTTGCTGCAAACTGATGTCCGCCGCCGGACAACAATACGGTATCGTAACAAAAACAGCCGCCAGCACAAACATGAAGATTCGTTTCATTTCAATCCCACCTTTTTTATTCAATCCTCCTCAAAACAGTCCTTATTGCAAAATATTTTAACTGTACAAAACGTTACTTTTATTATAATGCAAACCAATCCTGCCGTCAAGAGAATATGCAGCAAAATGAGATACCAAAAAAGAGTACATATCCCCTCTTCCCATATTCTTACCAGCAGGCATATATTTTCTTCCTAAAAAACAAATGCGCGCAGACGAGACGCAAATTCTCCATGTATATCTGTAATAAATTTATTATACCGTTTTTTAATAAATCTTTTTCTCTCAAAAGGCTTCACAAAAAATTTTGTTACCGTATGATACCTTTTTGCGCATTTGGCTATTTTCTGTGATATACTCTATATATCACGGAAGGAAGGAGTAACTATGATGAATCTCTTAGACGAAGTGTTTTTTGACAGCTTTTATCGCTGTATTGCAGATTGCATGGACGAAAAGCTACAAGATAAGGAAACTTACTATGCAGAACAGTTGGAAAAGCAAATTTTACAGGAACCGATTCCAGAGAATAAAAACCGCCTCATAGAGTATATTGATATATGCCGCCGCATACAAATGCGCGCTGCTGGAAAATCCTATGTAGCTGGTTTTATTATGGGGTTAAGTGCAGGTGCGGCACTCAAAAAAGACGAATAATGCCAAGGAGCAACCGGTGTACCGGTTGCTCCTTGGCATTTTCCTTTCTTATATATCACAGTCCCAGCAGGGCAAGGACTTCCGGTATGTAAAAATCATACTCTTGACAATCGCATTCATTTTGTGTATAATAGAATATAGAAAAGGCAAGACCTCAAACGGTTATGCCAAAACGTTATTATTTTAAAATAACACGGCTTTGACGGGGCGTGTTATTTTTTTATGGAAATTACCAAAAGTAATAGAATTATCATAAACAATATTATGTATTCCTTATCCATAAGCTATCACCCCCTTTCCCGGAGATGATGGCATAACCGCCCAGCTTTTACACTGTTTTCAGTCTTACCTTAGAATATATTATATCCGAACTTTAAATCTATGGCAAGATATATACCAAAAAATATTTATACCTTCATTCCTTTCTATTTTTATATAAAATCATAGTCTTGACAATCGTATTTGTTTTGTGTATAATAAAATATGGAAAAGGTAAGACCTCAAACGGTTATGCCAAAATCGGGTTTTGTAAGATAGCCCTAACTTTGGTCGGTGGGGGCTATCTTACTTTTATCGTAAGTGTTATCAAAAAGTACAATCATAAAAAATCAGCATATCGCAAATGCGATATGCTGATTTTTTATATCACAGTCCCAGCAGGGCGGGGACTTCCAGCAGCGAATCCACCACTGCGCTCACGCCCGGAACACTGTCAAATAACGTTCGGTCATGCATGGAATTGACGGCAATCACCGTTTGCACGCCCGCTGCCCGCGCGGCTTTCACACCGGACGCCGCGTCCTCCAGCACCACTGCGTCCTCCGGTTTCACGCCCAGCCGTTTTGCTGCGGCAAGATAGATATCCGGATAGGGTTTGCCGCGGAATGACCCATCAGCATAGACGATATGCTCCGGCGAAAACCAGCGGGAAAGCGCGAAATGGTCCAGATAAAACTGCAAATTTTCCGCGTCGCTGGACGTTGCAATCGCAATCGGGCATTTTTCCGCCACCAATCTGCCCAGTAACGCTTCCGCTCCTTCTGCCAAATGAAACGACGCGCGGTCTGCCAAACACAGTTCCCGATAGAACGCTTCTTTTTTCCTTCCGATTTCGTCCGCCTGCGCCGCCGTATATTTGCCCGGCTGCAAATAGTCCAAAATCAGTTCATTAGTTTTGCCCAGCACATGCCGGTGCAGTTCCTCCTCGTCCAGCTTTCTGCCGCACAGTTTTTCCGCAAACACACGCCATGCCTCATGGTGTTTTTCCGTGTCCCAAAACAGTGTGCCGTTAAAATCAAATATGACCGGTTTCATACCCTGTCCCCTTCCTGTTTTCTCCTATTTTGCCCTGCTTTACAGCACCTCATACAGCGACGACGCCGCGTCCTTGCCCACATGGTCTTCCACTGCCAGCACGCGCACCTTTAGCGTCTTTTCACCCAGCCGAATTTCAATCTCATCGCCGATTTTCACCTTGTCGCCTGCTTTGGCAGTGTTTCCGTTAATCGAAATACGCCCGCCGCTGCACGCTTCATTCGCAACGGTGCGGCGTTTAATCAGGCGCGACACTTTTAAAAATTTGTCGATTCTCATGCAATCGTCCTCCTGCAATTGTTCACAAAAAAAGCAAGGGCAAGTTTCTTTTTCAAAAAACTCCCCTTGCCGTCTTTTTTGGTTTTAATTATTTGCCTGCTACAGCATCTTTCAGCGCTTTGCTTACTTTGAATGCCGGTACATCAGCAGCCGGAATCGTGATCCGTTTGGAAGGATCCTGCGGATTGATACCCTGTCTTGCTGCTCTATGTTTGGTTTCAAATGTACCGAAACCTACCAGAGAGATTTTGTCTTTTGCTACCAAAGTTTCCTGCACGGTTTCAATGAAAGCGTTCAGTACTTTTTCAGCGTCTTTCTTTGTTACTTCAGCTTTATCAGCCATTTTTGCTACCAGTTCTGCCTTATTCATGTGTACATCCTCCTCATTTGTGGTAATACTTAAATACTGGATATATCATAACCTATTTCGCAGGATTTTTCAATATATTTCACGCAAAATCAGCATTTTGAATGGTTTCCTCGGAAATATTTAGGAAAATTGCATAAAACTTCACAAAGTTTATAGCCCTTTTGCCTTGGCTTCGTCCCATATAGCGTCCAGTTCCGCCATTGTCATTTCCTCTAAATCCCGTCCCATTTGCTGTATTTTGTCCTCCATATAGCAAAAACGGCGGATAAATTTCGCGCTGCTGTCCCGCAGGGCAATTTCAGGATTGGTTTTGCAGGCGCGGCTGACATTGACCGCCGCAAACAGCACGTCGCCAAATTCCATATGGACTGCCTCCCTGTCGCCCGCCGCCACCGCTTCCTCCAGTTCGTCCACTTCTTCGCGGAGTTTTTCCAGCATGGGCTGCACCGCATCAAAATCAAAACCGACTTTTGCGGCGCGTTTTTGCACTTTTTCCGCATAGAGCAGCGCCGGAAGCGACTGCGCCACGTCCTGCATGAGCTGCGAGGTTTTTGTCTGCCCGCGCTCCTGCTTTTTGATTTCGTCCCAGTTTTTCAACACTTCCTCCGCGGTATCCGCCTGCACGTCGCCAAACACATGCGGGTGCCGCCGCACCATCTTTTCGCACACCAGACGCAGCACGTCGTTTATCGTGAAGTCTCCCTGTTCCTGTCCAATCTGTGACATCATCGCCACTTGCAGCAGCAAATCGCCCAGTTCATCCGCCAAATGCATACCGCCTTCCGCTGCCGCGTCCGTCACTTCATAGGCTTCCTCCACCACATAGGGCCGCAGGCTGTCAATGGTCTGTTTTCTGTCCCACGGACAGCCGCCTTCGCCGCGCAGCCGCGCCACAATATCCATTAAATCCTCCAAGCGATAGGTTTTTTCGCTCATGTTTCTCATCCTCTCAGCAGTTTCATCTTTTGCAGCAACCGCACTATTTTTTCACCCTTGGGCAAAACGCCGATTTCCTCTTTGGTAATCGTACCCATTGCCAGCAGCATCATACCGTAGACCAGCGCGCCGACGCCGATTGCCGCCACTAATTTTATTCCGGTTTCAATGCGTCCGGTTCCTGTGAGCAGCAGGCTGCCGACCCAATACACGCCCCATGCGACCGCCCCCATCACCGCCACGGAGACAGCAATGCGCAGCAGCCCTTTCAAGGGGTTTGCTTTTGTAATCTTAATCACGTAGAACAGGTTCAGCGACATATAAATGAAATAACAAACACTTGTTCCAATGGGAGCGCCGTTGATGTTCACAGACGGAATGCCCACCAAAATCCAGTTGACGGCTACTTTTGCCACACCCGCTACAAAAATATTGACAACCGGAATCCAGACATTGCCCGTTGCCTGAAGCAGGGAATTGCACACCAGCACCATGGACACAAACAAAATCGACGGACACACCAGCCGCAGCAACAACGTTGCATCCGTAGAAGCAAACAGCATTTGCAAAATGGGCGGCGCAAGCACTGCCATTCCCACTGCGCAGGGTATGCCAAACAAAATCGTCATTTTCAGCGCTTGTTCCGCTGTGGATTTCACCTGCCGTTTATCCCCCAACGTATAGGCACGCGCCACTGCCGGCACCAACGCCAAACACAGCGACATCACCAGCGTGGGCGGCATGTTATACAGCGTGACCGCCTTGCCTGTATAGCGTCCGAACAGTTCCAAGCACTCTCCTTCTGGCAAATATTCTGCCAGCCGTCTTCCCACCAACGCATAATCTGTTAAATTCGTCAGCGTGAGTACAGACGCACTGATGGTGATGGGAACTGCAATTTTCACCATATCCCAAAGAATCTTTTTGCGGCTGCGAATTGTTTGCTCTTTATCCATATCCGCATAAATGTCTTTTTTCTTTTTCAGATAAATTGCCATCAGTACGATAAATCCGGCAAAAGTGCCGAAGGTCACGCCCGCAATCGCGCCTGTCGCCGCAACTTGGTCGCTGATGCCGATAAACAGAAACGCCAACACATATCCGACAATTAGCTTGCCCAGCGCTTCCACTACCTCACTCACCGCTGTGGGCGCCATGTTGCTCATACCTTGGAAAAACCCACGATAAACACTCATCAGCGACACAAAGAGAATCGACGGCGCAATCGCCATGATACACATATAGGAGCCTTTATATTTTGTAATATTTTCAATTTGCTGCGCACCGAAAAACAAGACGCAGCTTCCCAGAATACCAATAACAATAAAAATCAAATAGGCAATATGAAAAATCCGTTTGGTTTCTTTCAGTCTGCCGCGCGCCATGCTCTCCGACACCATACGCGACACCGCCACCGGCAGTCCTGCCGTTGCAATGATAAACACGCCGGAATACACGCTGTAGCCCGCGCTGAAATATCCCATACCGTGGTCGCCAATCAAATTCACCAACGGAATTTTAAACGCTGCGCCAATTAACTTCACGAGCGCATTTGCAATCAGCAAAATCAGCGTTCCCCCTAAAACCGACTGCGACTGTATCTTACTTTTTCCCATCTCCCGCAATTCCTCCTTCTGTTCGCTTGCCAAATTCCAAATCTATGTGCTTTTCCCATGCGTCTCTTTTTTATCACTACCATTATAACGCGTTTGGTCTTTCAAGACAAGGAAAACTTTCCTTTTCTATGGAAGATTCACAAATATTTCATATTTTGCGCATTGACCTTATACTATTATTATGTTACAATCAAAATGGTAAGAACCGGTCTGCCGGACATATAGAAAGGAATTCTTCTCATGGAACTTCGTATCTTTGAATTTATTGGCAAAACTGCCGATTATATAGAAAACATGCGTGATGAACTGGAGGCAATCAAGCTGGAACTGGAACTCTATTTCAACCAAATTTTAGCAGGGTCTGACGAGGGATTCATCAACATTTCCTCACGTATCAAAGAGACTGCCAGTCTCAAGGAAAAAATCATCCGCAACAGCTACTACAAAAACTATGACGAGCCGCAGCAGCTCATTGACAATCTCTCCGATTTAATCGGTATCCGGCTGGAATGCCGTTTCATTGACGATGAGTACCGGCTCTACAAATTGTTGCTGAAATATTTCACCAAAATCAACGAGGACGGGTACTACTATAACCAGTTCAATCCTGCTATCTCCCTTGCGCTGGAGGAAAAACAGCCGCAAACACAGCGCAACGGTTTTACCATTTACAAAATCGACGGATTGTATCAAAAAAACGGACGGCGGCTGCGGTTTGAACTGCAAATCAAAAGTCTGGTTAATTTGTTTTGGAGTGAAATTGAGCACAAAATTATCTATAAAAATGACGCGTATGTGCTGGCGGACGGTTTCCTGAAGGACATTATGGTGACGGTGAAAAACATTTTCACCATGCTGGACAACCAGCTTCTCATTTTATATAAACGGTTCAATTCCGGCACCACTATCAGTACGGCACAGCAGCGGGAAAACATTCGCACGCTTTTATCCAAAAGCATTTTTGACATATTCGCGCACAAAATGCGGCAGGATATTGGGTTCATTGTGGAATTTCGTTCCTCCTGCGATTTGATTATCGACTATATCATCATGAAAAGCAATGTGGACGACACTGCTTCCTATAATGCGCTGATGGTGGATTTGCTGGAACGGCTGCAAACGATTGCGGCGCGTCAAATTGAATTCAACAGTGAAATCTCCTTTGAGCGTCCCTACCGGCTGGAGAATCCGGTGGAAAAACGGCTGGGCGACACCATCGCTTCCTTAATTAATGTAGACTACCGCTGGCACCTATTTTTCACCATTTTGTTTGAACTGGAGCCGGGCAACAATGCGGAGGATTTTGAAAACTTCATCACCTTTCTCACGCAGCGTTTTGCTGCCAGCCGCCCGTTCCACAAGCTGCACAAACTGTTTCATGAAAACTTGACGCACGACATGGAATCTAGTTTGCTGATGAAAATGGCAGATTGTTTTGAAACGTATCAAAACATTGATTTCATACACCAAGACCGCATTGACATGATTCAAAAAGTGTTTGGCGACATTGTCAAGTTCATTTGTATGAGCGTGCGCACTGAAAAAGAATGGCAGACATGCCGTACCATTTTTCTGGATATGTTCGCGCTCCGTCTGGGCGCTATGCTGGACATGAAAACAGACGCGGTACTGCTGGAGGAATGCGTTAACACCATTGAAACAAGTATGCTGCGTCCGCGTATTCGTCTCCACCTACTGGACTACATCACGGAAAACGTGACTACAATTGACGGCGTGGTGCGGCATTTGGATAAAAAATAATTTTGCCGATTTTGGGGTGGAATACCCTTTCCAATAGAACAGAATCAAAAAAAGGAGTGTGCAACAACATGACATATCACTACAAGCCCAAGGGCGTTTGTTCCAAAGAAATGCAGCTTGATATTCAAGACGGCATTTTAAAGGAAGTGAAAATTGTCGGCGGCTGCGACGGAAATCGCCAAGGCGTATGCGCTTTGGTCAAAGGACTTCCGGCAAAAGACGTGATGGAAAAACTGCGCGGTATTGACTGCCGCGGTCGCGGAACGTCTTGTCCCGACCAGCTTGCAAAAGCCATTGCGGAATATTTGGAAACTTCCGAATAATCCGCTGAAACTACTAAAAAAGGAGATGTCGTTACATTGGCTCAAAAAAGACAAGTTGTATTTATCATGACAGATTCCACACGTTTTGATATGGTGGGCTGTTATGGCAACCCTGATATGCATACGCCGAATCTCGACCGGCTTGCGGCGGAAGGGATTCGTTTCGAGCGTGCGTATAGCTGCCAACCGGTCTGCGGTCCGGCACGCAGCGCTATTTTCACCGGTCTGTATCCGCATTCCAACGGCAGTTTCACCAACAGCGTTGCGCTGGGCGACAACGTGAAAACCATTGGTCAGCGTCTGCGCGACCACGATATCCACACTGCCTATATTGGCAAATGGCATTTGGACGGCGGAGACTATTTTGGACTGGGACGCTGCCCCGATGGTTGGGACAGCGATTACTGGTATGACATGAAATGTTATCTGGACGAACTCACGCCGGAGGAACGGCTCAAATCGCGCGACCCGAATACCAACAAAGAACACATTGACGCGGCGTTTACCTATGGACACCGTGTGACGAACCGCGCACTGGATTTTCTGGACAAATTTGGCGGCGAGGATTTCTTTTTGGTGGCGTCCTATGACGAACCGCACGACCCCTATCTGTGCCCTGAACCGTATGCGTCCATGTTTGAGGACTATGAATTCCCCAAAGCGCCCAATGTTTGGGATACGCTGGAGGGCAAGCCGGAATATCAAAAGGCATGGGCGGGTGCGCGGCGCAGCGCAGACCGCGACGCTGTGAAACTCACGCCAAGTTATTTCCTGGGCGCAAACGCCTATATTGACGCAGAAATCGGACGTATTTTAGATAAAGTGAACGAAGTTGCGCCGGACGCGCTGGTGATTTTCACCTCCGACCACGGCGACGCCTTGGAATCGCACTGTCTCTATGCAAAAGGCCCGGCGTTCTATGATGAAATCGCGCGTATTCCATTGATTATCAAGGGCGGTGAAGCAGGGAAAGTCAGCAGCGACCCCATTTCCCACATTGATTTGCTGCCGACCATTATGGACTACATGGGTCTGCCGCGTCCGCAGTGGATTCAGGGAAACAGTATTCTGCCGACTGTGCAGGACATTTCCACCCGTGTCAATGACGTGGTATTCACGGAATTCACGCGCTACGAAGTAGACCACGACGGATTCGGCGGATTCCAGCCCATGCGCAGCGTGACGGACGGACGCTACAAACTTTCCATTCATTTATTAGACCCGATTGACGAACTTTATGATTTGCAGAGCGACCCCTATGAAATGAAAAACTTAATTTTTAGCGAAACTCACACGCAAATCCGCAACGCGCTGCACGACAAGCTGCTGAATTGGATGAACGAAACGCGCGACCCCTTCCGCGGCTATTATTGGGAACGCCGTCCATGGCGGGGCGACGCTGTGATGCCGTCATGGGACTACACAGGCTACACGCGGCAGCGGGAACATGAAGAATATGAACCGCGGCAATTGGATTATTGCACCGGTCTTGAAATGACGCAGGCGTCGCGCCCCAAAGAACGGCTCAAACCACTCAGTTCGAGGGAAGACTAGCTCCTTCGTTTTTGCTGCATCTATGACAAGGAGGAGTAAATAAAATGGAAATACGAATTGCCACAATAGAAGAGCTGGCTTCTTGGTGGGACGAAGAAATTACCGAAAATCCGGATGATAACTCTTTGCAGGCATATAAAAAAATATTTATCGAAGGAAATGAAAACGGAACAAGAAAAACTTTTTTTGCTTTTGATAACGGCAAATATATCGGTCAATGCACGTTACTGTTCAAAAATAATGATACAGTGATGACCGGAAACGGTAAAGCCGAAGTCCTGAAACTCGAATTAATTCCGGAAGAAAGAGGCAAAGGGAAATCTACCAAAATTTACGAAACGGTAAAAACCTATGCAAAAGAAAACGGTATTAAAACTTTAACAATTGGTGTGGAGCCCTGTGAAATAAAAAATATGCAGATATATTTTCACTGGGGATTTGATACATTTTTGCAATGCATCACCGAAACATGTGAATCATCAGATGGAATAACGCCCGGCGAAACTATTACGGTTTTATGCTATTCACAAACTATTTAGGCAAAGGAAAAAAACTCCGCCAATGAAAAAACGATAAAACCCTTCCGTTGTAATGCTTGCAACACGAAAAGGAAAAGAAAGACTGAAAATAGGGCTTGCAAAAACGGCATATCCTATGATATAATATATACAGAGTATTATTATATATTTTAAAAGTGCCTCCGTCTCGCCACGCATAAAAACGCACGGGCCGGCGGAGATAAACACAATTAAAGGAGGACGCAGGCAAATGAAAATTGCTTTGATTAACGAAAACAGCCAAGCGGCGAAAAATGTTATCATTGAAGAAACACTGAAAAAAGTGGCGGAACCCAAAGGACATGAAGTCATCAACTATGGTATGTATTCCGCTGAGGACAGCGCACAGCTGACATATGTGCAGATTGGTATTTTGGCAGCGACACTGCTGAATTCCGGCGCTGCTGATTTGGTTATCACAGGCTGCGGCACAGGCGAAGGCGCTATGCTGGCTTGTAACGCGTTTCCGGGCGTATTGTGCGGACACGTGGAAGACCCGACGGACGCTTATCAGTTCACGCAGGTCAACAACGGAAACGCAATTGCTCTGCCGTTTGCAAAAGGCTGGGGCTGGGGCGCTGAACTGAATCTGCAATATATCTTTGAAAAACTGTTCGTGGAAGAATGGGGCGGCGGCTATCCGAAAGAACGCGCTGTTCCGGAACAGAGAAACAAAAAAATCCTGGACGAAGTGAAAAAAGTGACACACCGCGACCTGCTGGATATCCTGCCGGAACTGGATCAGGATTTGGTGAAAGGCGCATTCGCAGGCGAAAAATTCCAGGAACATTTCTTTGCAAATGCAAAATGTGATAAAATCAAAGACTATGTGAAATCCATTCTGTAAGAATCGGATTTGTATGATAAACGCGCCGTGGTAAGTCTGCGGCGCGTTCTTGTCTGTCTAACGCACTTTTGCGTTCCCTCCTCTCAGCCGTGAAGTATTATGTAAGCGGCATGTTGTGGGAGCAAATACAGTTCTATTTAGAACTTACTTTGCAAAAAAAAGGCGGTGTACCGCGGTATATTTGGAAAATTTTAAAAAATTTCAAATTTTCTCTTTACAAATGCAAAAAAGTGTAGTATAATAAAGAAGTTGTAGCAGTCATTGCACACATTACGGGAATTAGCGCAGTTTGGTAGCGCGCATCGTTCGGGACGATGAGGCCGCAGGTTCAAATCCTGTATTCCCGACCAGTCGGAGCAAAGGAAAACTTTGCTCCGATTTTTTTTGCAAAAAAATAAGTCATCCATATGCCGCCTTGCTCCTCCTCTTTCACACGTGCGCCCTTTCAGGTAAAAATCTGCTACGTTTGGGCTTTTTGCGGGTATGCGCCTTTGGCATAGATATTTCTATGGTTCGACTATTCCAAAAAAAACGAGTATTACCATCTCCGGTAATACTCGTTTTTTAATTACTTTGATAATTTATCCAAAAGTTTATCAAATAATTGAATATGATAAGTAGAGATACGTTCATAAATATCGGCTGCGTCCTCTTCATCATAAATATGAGAGGTAGCGTTTCTATCATCTAAAATTTGAAGCCACCCTTTGTCATTACTGATAAGATTATTGTTAAATGCTTCACGCATAACGCTTTTAGGACTATTGATATCCGTTACTCTTTCGGAAATAAGATATTCTCTCATGGTTTTCCATGCAAGCTCTGTGGTAAATTCAAACCGTTGTATGACTCCGTCACGAAAGGTAAGATTATCAAACTTCTTTGCATCTTCCAGTGATTCATGTAATTTTGCGAGAGCTTTTCTATAATTGTCAAGTTTGGTTTGATATTTATCCATAATAATTACTCCATCATTCATGATATTTTGGTAAAGTTCCGTATTCATATGCCGTTGCTTGATAAAGACAACATCTATTTTATTCAATGTCTTAATGTTCTCTATCTCGTCCGAAAATTTGGCTTGTTCGGAAAGTTCCATATGATTAGAAAAAACGGCAATGTCATAATCGCTCGCAGGGGTATTGTCCCTTCTTGCCCTTGAACCAAACAAAACAACTTTTCTGATATTTTTATATGTTAAGGATATATTATTGATTTGTTCTATTACATAGTCTTTCATATCCTCACATCCTTCTTTATAACTAACCCTACTAAATATACCATAAAACATAGATTATGTCAATCTATTCCAAAATAAACGACCCCCTGTCTTAAAAAGGGGTTCCCGTTAAGAAATATCCCCACAGCAGTTATACTGCAAGGGAAACCGTACGGCAACGTCGGCGTTTCTACATAAAAGTAAGGGCAGCGGCTAAAAAGCCGCTGCCCCATGTATTACACAACGTTTCGCTGTACTGACAACAAATACTGTTACCACATATATTTCGTCAGTTCATAAACCACTTTTGCCGCTTCTGCACGCGTACATTGCTGCGCCGGTGCAAAACTGCCGTCGCCCATGCCGGAAATAACGCCTGCCTGCTGGAGGGTGTAGACATTGTCCAGCGCCCAATCAGAAATTGTATTGTTATCAGTAAAATCTTGTTTCTCTTTATTTGCTTTCAGTTCCAGCCCCTTTGCTTCTGCTGCACGGCAAATAATTGCCGCCATTTCTTCACGCGTGATTGCCCGACCTGTTCCAAAAGCGCCGCCGCCGGTACCGCCGACAATGCCAAGCTGCGTTGCAGATGCAACATAGGGATAGTACCATTCCAGCGCGGAAACGTCAGAGAAGTTTGCTGCTCCTGTACCGGTACCAAATCCGAATGCTTCCACCACAATCTTCACAAATTCTTCTCTTGTGACTGCTCTTTGCGGCTGGAATGTACCGTCTCCCACGCCATTGAGAATGCCGCGTTTGGACAATTCGGATACTGCCAAATCCGCCCATACTGCCTGATTCATATCGCTGAAACCGGACAGTGTGCCGTTATTTGGCTGCTGCGGTGTAGACGGCGTTGTCGGCGGTAGCGGATTCAGTGCGCCGCCGCTGCCAATGACCGTATTGCTGCCGCCCGGACGTCCGCCTCCGGCGCTGCCACCGCCGCCAGCTCCACCGCCCATGCCTGCATTACCGGTGGATTTCAGCACTTTAACAGGTTCAAAGGTCTTTATACGTGTTTCTTCGCCGTTGGTGATGGTTGCCGTCAAGACAACAGTAGTATCGCTGCTTGGACGAATCACCGTTCCGTCCGGTCGAATCACATTTTCATTCGAGGACTCCCATTTGATGGTGGAGCCATAGGTTCCTCTAATGCGTAAAATCAAATCTTTTACAATGGCTTGCAAATCGGAAGCGCCTTCAATTTTCAGTTCGCGTGTATCGCGTTCAATTGCCGGTTCTTCCACGACTTTGACGATTCTTGTCGCCACGCCGATGTTGCCCGCCGCATCGCTCACAGAATAGGTCAGCACATAAGTGCCGAGTGTTTTCGTGTCCACTGTGCCTTCTATTTTAATGCTGCTTGTCACGTCTGTGCTGCCGTCGCGTGCTGTTGCACCTTGTTCCGTGTAGTCATAGCCCTGCCAGACTTCCACTTCCGCCGCTCCTTTTAGCGTGACAACCGGTGGTTCCACATCTTCGCCCGCTGCCACAACAATGACCTTACGGATCACTTGCTTTGCTACGTTGCCGGAACTGTCCGTTGCATCATAAGTGATGGTATATTCTCCCAAGGTTTTGGTATCCACAGTATCGCCGCCAACCGTTACGGGAATTTCCGTATCTGCATTATCGGTGACAATAACGCCCGGGTCTTCCCATTTACCGTTCTGACTGATACGGACAGTCGGCGCGCCTTTTAAGGTAATCACCGGCGGCTGGGTATCTTTTTCACGCACCACAACAGTTCGTGTTACGGTTTTCGCTTTATTGCCCCAAGCGTCTGTGACGTCATAGTTTAAAATATAGGTTCCCAATTTTGAGGTATTGACCGTATCGCCGGAAACCACAACTGCCGCCGACAAATCAACGCCCGCTTCGTCTACCGCCGTCACGCCAGGGTCTGCAAAGGGTGTTCCGACTTCTATCGACATACGGCTGTCGCCGTTCAGCGTGAGGGTTGGCGTGCCGTTTGCCGCGTTATAAAATTCCAATTCCTCCAGATAGAAAGTACCACTGTAAACGGTATCACATTTATCAATATTGATACGCACTCTGCGCGCTGTCACACGGTCAAAATTCCAAACAACATTATCCAAACTGGAAGTTGCAGTGGTATCCACATTCACGTCTACCAAAACATGCCAATCGTCATCTCCCGATGCCGAAGTTGTATAATCAAGTGTGAAATGCTGTATTTTTTTCGCCGACAAATCCCGACTATATAGATGGGCCAAAGAAATCGGCTGTTCACTGCCCAAATCGATGGTAAATTTGGCGTCGTTCGTGCTGCCATACTGTGCTCGTACATAGGTATCCATATTGCCGTCATTCAAATTGGACGCCGGATGCGATGCATGACCATTAACCGCTGTAATGCTCTTACCAAACGCAACATTACCGGCAGACACATGAGTTGGCGTCGTTGCCGCAGGCGCGTCCTCCGGCGTGATGGTCAACTTGATATATTTACCGACATCCGCGCCACTCAGCGTATACGTTTCATCTGTCGCGCCGTCAATCGGTTCATAACTACCCTCCGCAGAACTTGCGCGTACCCATTGGTAAGCCGCGCCGTTTGCCTTATCATAGCCGTCCCATGTATAACTTGTGCTCAGCACACCGCCGGGCATTGCCGAAGTGTAGTGCAAAGAAATTGCCGTTGAAACCACGGTCACCGTTCTTGTTACAGGGTCTGCTGCGGTTCCTGCCGCATCTGTCACATTATAGGTGATGATATATCTGCCGGCTTTCGCTGTATCTACTTTATCAGCGCCCGTCACAGCAATAGCGGAAGTCAGACTGTTGCCGTCTACGTCCATTGCAGTGGCGCCCGGGTCGGTGAATTTTCTGCCTTGCAGCACCGTCATTTCCGCGTCGCCCTTGAGCGTAATCACCGGTTTTGCTTCTACCACATGCACGGTTCTCACCACCGCCGCCGCTGCAACGCCTCTGGAGTCCGTGACATTATATTCTACCGTATAGTCGCCGAGTTTCGTCGTATCTACCGTACCGGTCGTGACAATGTTTGCGCTAATATCCGCGCCGTTTAAATCAACGGCAGTCGCGCCTGGGTCGGTGAAGGTTCTATTTTGGTAGACCGTCATTTCCGCATTGCCTTTGAGCGTAATCACCGGCGGGTCTGCCGCCACAACCGTTACGACACGCGTTTTCTCCTCCGCCGCTACGCCGTTGCTGCCCGTTACATTATAGGTCAGCGTATATCTGCCCGGAACAGCGGTATTTACCGTATCGCCGCCGACTGTTACATCAATGTTAGACAATCCGTCTGAATCCAGCGCAGTCGCGCCCGGGTCAGTGAACGTTTCGCCAATCTGCATTGACATCGCCGCGTCGCCGTTTAACGTGATGACCGGTTTTTCCACCGCATGGGTGTTGAATACTTCAATTTCTTGTAACTGATAAACGCCGCTCCAGCCAACATTAACTGTTTTTACCATGAATCGAATATACCTTGCTTTCACCGGTGTGAAATGAATCGTTTTCAATGTCCAAATTTCTTCCGGCTCCGCCAAACTATCGCTTGTCGTCACATCTGTCCATTCCTTATTATCATTGCTATATTGCACACCGATTGCCCCGATTTTATGACTGCCATTCAAAAGTTGATGAACAATCATACAATTCATATATTGTTCGCTGCCTAAATCAATATTATATGTATAGGGAGTTGATTTATCAACCGATTTAAAAGTTGGATTACCCTGACCTGTCTCCCCTAATCCATACGCTTGGCGCGCTACCGTCGATTTATTTCCATCGGTCAAATGTGTTGAAGGATTGGTATCGCTGCTGGTTGTAAATGCTCCGTTACTATATGTAACGCTTTTCCCAAACGCCATATTACCTATATGCGCGATATCAGAAGATACAACCGCCTCATATCCCGCGCCCAGAGTTGCCTGTGCTTTGATGTATTTATCTTTATCTGCATATTTGATGGTATACGTTCTTCCTGTTGCACCCTCAATTGGCGCATAGCTTCCTGTTTCACTATCCGACGAAAGCCACTGAACGCTTGCACTGTCGTAGGCGTTGCCTGTGTAGCTAAGACTTAACACGCTTCCATAACTTGCGCCGTTCGTTGCCGCGAGATTCAACGCCTCTGCATAAACTGTTACCGTTCGGGTCGCAGTGAGATTCAGCGACGGAATACTATAAGTCAAGGTATAGTTTCCTGTCTTTTTGTTGTTGACATTTCCGCTAATCTCCACTTGGCTTGAAATATCGTTGCCGCTGCCGTCATCAGCAGTGACACCGGCTTCCACATATTCCTGTCCCAACGCCAGCCGCACAGTAGAATCGCCTTTCAAAGTCAAATCCGGCACCGGTACTTCTGATGCTTCATGATAAATTTCAAATTCATACCATTTTATTAACTGCCTTGTAGCAATATAGATATCTGATGTTACTCCTGTTAAGCAAAACCTCACATAGCGTGCTGTTTTTGGCGCAAAAGTAACTTCCAAATTCTGAACCTTTTTATCATCCCATGTTGAATCGTCAAGTTCACCCGTTTTTGCATTTTGCCAGTCCGAACTTGATACATCTTTCCAAGCATTTAAGCCAGCAGTTGTCCCAGGGGCTTCCACATCAGTATATTGTACTGCCCACGTTGTGATCTTTCTACCATTATTCAATCGTACCATAACTTTACTGAATGCCTGTGCAGTTCCTAAATCTACAATAATACATTGCGTCTCGGTACTTCCCCATCCTTGAGACACCGTATTAAGATCTCCATCAGTTAATTTTGTAGGGTCGTGTAAACCATCTCCCCGAGCATAACTTGTGTATGCCGCTTTACCCAGCGCCAAATTGACCGGCGCGTCATCGCCAACCGATATAGAAGGGAGAATTTCACCCCCCCCAGTTTCATTTTCTTCATTATCCACTGTTTCCGCTTCCGCAGGGAGAATCGATTCTTCCTGCACACCGCCGGTTTCAGTTTCTTCCACCCAGTCTGCCAGCGTCGTAAACGTCATACCGGCAAGTACCGCTATACTCAAAACAAATGCCGTTAATCTACGCATGTTTCCGTTCTCCCTTCTTATTTCCATTTAAAAATAATCGCTTCTTTGGGATTGTCATAATACAGTTTCAGGAACATCATGGAAGCGTTTTCCGGATCCATTTCATAAGAGAAGATATCCGCCGTACTGCCCAGACGTACTTCTTCTTCTTTCATGTCCACCAGATAGATTCTGGAAAAACTGTTAATCATATAGGGTTCCAAATCAGAAAGTTTCGCATTGTCCTTTTTGCTTAAATCCGTCAGCATGGTGACGACATTGGGGAATTTTTCATAGACCATGCCATAGCAGGCTTCGTAAGCGCTTGCCGCGCCCTCTAAGAACGGCTGCTTATCTTCCGTTGGCTGGAACAATATTTTCATCGCGTCAATTCTGCCCAGCGAATCGCTGTTATAGACAATCACATCACCGAATTTCAGTTCCGGAATGATTTTGTCCGGCACGAAGGTATAACTGGTTTCTTTTCCGCCGTTGACCAGATAGACTTTTGTTGCCGTTTCATTATCTTCTCCTGCCGTTTTTGTCACTTTCTGCACAATCCCAACGGTGTTGAGCGTATTAACATTGGTGGAAAGTTCGTTGCTGCTGCCGCCGCCGCTTGATTTGAAGTTGCAGACAACCGAAACCTGTCCGTTGATTCTGTCATATGCTGCAACGTCGAAAAATTGGTCGTGCGTGAAATCGTTCACCGCGGTATAACTCTTTTCGTCTGCGTTTTCCTCCATCGGAATGTTGAACATGACGGTGGAGGCGCTGTAGTTAAAGTTATTGATTGCTGTTTTGCCCGAGAATTTATATCCGGATTTATAGCGTTTGTTTGCCGCCGGATAGTCAATGGTCAGTCCCAAACCTCTTTCCGCCGGATTGTCTATCACGGTATCCACTTCCGTCACCAAACCAGCTTCATTGGTTTTATAGACAATGACATAGTTTTGCTTGGTATATGCCGCCGTAATGGTCGCTTCCGTGCCGCTGTAGCTGCCTGCCGGACGCGCGTTTTCCAGTTTGTTGAACTGGGCGTTCAGCGCCGTTCCGTTTTGTCCGCTCACGCCGTCTATAGTCAGTTTTTCCGCCGCGTCCAGCGTGACAATTTCATTTGATTTCGTCAGCACTTTCATTTGGCATTTGGTGGACAATCCACTGCCCATGCCCCATTTAATGAGGTATCCGTAGTTTCCGCCGGTACCGGATTTGCCGCCCGCGTCAATTGCCGCTATTTTACCATCCGCGTCCAGATAGAAACTGCCGCTGTCGCCCAGCGATACCTGATATTTGGCTTCGCCGGTCTGTTCCAAAAACGTTTTTAGGCTTTCCGCCAGTTCCAGTTCCTGTTCGTCCACCGTGATGGTATCGTCGCCAATTGCTTTGACGGTTCCGTTGACGCGGCTGCTTGTCACTTCAATTTCCACTGTGGTTTTTTCCCTATCCTCTTTGACTGCCAACACATCCCATGCTTTGAGTTCGTCAAAGGTAATCTCTCTTCCCGCTTTTAAAATGCGGACTTCTGCGCTGTCGTCAATTTTTAGCGTCGCACGTTTATAATAATCCGAAACAGTACGTTCCGTACTATTGGCAGATTCCACAACAATGGTGAGAATGTTATTAATTTTCACCAAGTCGTATCTGCCGCTGCCGTCCGTATCTACCAGCGTTACGCTGCCCATCGCCGGCTGCATATCACTGTCTTGCAGCATATGCGCTTTGCCGAAATAGACGCCGTTATAAATCACGTTTGCATTTTCTTCAATCGCCGCGCTCTCACTGCGCGCTGCGCCGCTGTCGCTATAGGTATAATAATACAAGGTTTTGGGTGTTGTATCCGATTTGATGTCCTCCGCGTTCACGGTAATCACTCTGCCCTCCGGCATGTTGTCCCGCAGCAGCAGGATAGTCGGATAATCTTCGCTCGGGTCTGCGATATCTACATAATAGATGACCTGATGACCCAGCAAATTTTCCACCGTTGCACGGTTTATGGATACCGTATAGGTGGCGGAATTGATTTCCATTTGGTTATTCTGCAAATTGCTGGGGCCGTTATAGGTCGTATATGGCGTCGCGGTAACAACGCCTTTATATTTCCCCACTTTCAGGTATTCGCTCATGACTGTTTGTCCTTTTTGGCTTTCAAAACGCACTTCACTGCCAAATCCGGTTTGTTTGAGCACATCTACGTCCAATGCATTTTCTATCATTTTATAGAGCACATCACGGCGCGCTGCCATGGCATAGTTGGGGCTGCCTGTCGCGCGCATGATGCCAAGCTGGTTTGCCATTGCCATGTAGCTGGACTGCGTTCTGTCGGAAAGTTTCCGGTGATATCCTGTGACGTTTACCAAAATTTTTGCCGCTTCCTGATAGGAAATTTTGTTGTCCGGATAAAACAGGGTATTTCCATTACCGTCTATCAATCCAAGCTGCCGTGCCTGTTCCACTACACCCGCATAGGGATGTGCGTCCGGCACGTCTGCGAATCCGCTTTTTCCTGTGCCGCCTGCTGAAACATTCATGCCCATCGCACGAACTGCCCATGCTGTAAATTCAGCGCGGCTGACTGCGTCTCCCGCTTCGCCCGCGGCGCTGGCTTCCAGAACACCCACGCGCTGCAACACTTCCATCGTTTTTTCATACGCTTCTGTTCCGATATCTGCCGCCGCCGGCACACAAAACAGGGTACACAGCAGGGTGCAGATGAGACAGAAAATGGCTACTTTGCTTTTTTTCATCATTTCTCTCCCTTTCTTATCCTAAAATTTGCCCAATCAGGCTATCAATAATATGTTCTTCCGTTGCGGCATTAAACAATTTTTCACTGTCGCCGACAACAATCAATCCTTTACTGTGCCAATAAACCTTTTTACCGAGCGTTTCGCTCACCAGACGTACCGGAACGAGAATCCGGTCGCCCTGCATAATGCTTTTTCCTTCCGTCAAAGCGCCGCCGACTGCAATGGTTTGACGGAGCGTATCAACGGTGATTTCTGTGTTGCCGGAGGTAACGGTTGCCGTCTGGGTACCATTATCCCATGCGACCTCTGCGCCAAGGCTTTCCGCCAAGAACCGCAGCGGCACATAAACGCGGTTATCCTGCTGGCAGGGAACCACGCTGCTGTCTGCACTGTCAATCACTTTTTTTTCACCGTCAACAATTGCATTTGCACAGCCTTCCAGCAGTGCAATGCCGGAAACGGTGCGAGAATCAAACACTTCGCCGCCGCTCGGGTCGCTCGCCCGTTTTTCCAGTTTCACATTGAAACTCTTGCCGCGCGCATTATAGACGTCTGCGCTGATTTGCAGCGTTCCGCCGCTCTGTTTCACGCTTACGCCGTTATCGGCGGATACCACGCGGTATCCTTCGTCCGGCATGGACAAATCAATTGCCGCCGTCTGTTTCTGCGTCGGGTCACATATACTGATTTCCAGTTCTGTATCCGTGCGTTTCAGCATCACCGTTGCCGCGGTATTACAAGTTACATCATCCACGGTTTTGGTTCTTTCTTCCCAGAAATTGATGCCTGTGATATGTAAATTCTCGTCTGTGACTGCCTGTGCTTCAGCGGAATTTTCCAGAATGGTGATACCAGAATTTGCCGCGTATGCTTTGGTTTCCTCTGCTGTTTTGCCCGGCAGCAGAACATAAGAATAGGTTTCGCCTTTTGGCGCCATGCCATGGTCTAACCACATGGTGAAATAGTTATTCGTAAAAATTTTGCTTGCTACGGTCGGATTGCCGTCCTGAATATCGTTCTCACGGCTCTCTCGGAGCGCGCCGACATACGTTGCTGTCGGGAAATAGTATCCAATGTCCGCCCCTTCCACATTTCCTTCCAAATGCACCCAAGAGACATTCGGGAAAGAGGTCTCCTCTTGATATCCGGTCAACAGTTCCGCGCCGTCAATCAAAATGGTGTTGTCATTCGATTCCGTCAGTTTCCGGTTTTCCACAATCGTTTCCACCGCTGCGCCGTCGCCGGCGCCGGCGTTGATATCCGCGCCTAGGCACACGATTTCATCATCAAACATGAACCATGATTTTTTCGCGGTCATGGTGTTGTCATAGCCTTCCACTTCCATACCGCTGACGCTGTACATACCGTCCAGTCCCGTGCTGCCCGCCCAGTCCTTCGTGCTGAGTCCCGCCGTACCCGTGCCGCTCACGTCCGCACGTTTCTTTTTGCTGACTGTCGTGCCCGGATAGCGGTAGGGGTCTATGGTCACAAAATAGTCCGCGCCATAATGCGTTTGGTCGTCATTATAGAGATACAAAGTACCTTCGCCCTGATACCAGCCTTTGAGGTTTTCGTTGTTAATGGACTCAAAACGCGCAACACGCGAGGAATTCATCGCAAGTCCCACTGCCCAGCCCGGGCGGAAATTGGTGACGCGGTCCATGCTGTTATAAATCACGTTGTAGTTCGGTTCCGGAATGGGTTCAATATTGGGGTCGTCCAGAATTGCTTTCATTTTCGACCGGTTCCCGATATTGGTCGTTGACGCCATATAGTCCAGCGCTGTGTTGTTTTGCACGTGATATTTCAAGAAGGATTTAAAATGATTGGCGTGTTCCTCCGGCGCAAATTGGCTAATACGCAAAATACTGTTGAGCACCGACTGCGCGTTTCCCTGTCCGCTCGCATTACGGGAAACCGCTCTGCCGCGCACCATGTCAAACGCCGCGCCTTTATAAATCAACGGTTCATAGGATTTATATACCGCCGTATACAAATTTTCTACCAGCGGATTGTCTACCACATTAAACACCGTTCCGCCGGCAAAACTCAAGTTCAGGCTGATGGTGTTCATCAGCGCGTCGCCGTAACTATAGGTATAGGCAACGGTACCATGCTGAATAAAGGAACCGTCGTCATAGAATCCGTCGTCTTTCGTCACATATTCCAGCACCTCCAGCGTTGCCGCCAATGCGTCCTTCAGCCGCGCTTCATCTTCTTTCAAGGCGCTTTCAATGATAATGGAATAGCACACGTCCGTGCGGTTCGCGCCCGTACTGACGGAACCGCCGTTATTGTAGTTGTTCATGCGCGTATCCGGACAGAAATGCCGCACACCGCGCAGATACCGTTCCACCTGCGCAGAGGTCAGATGGTCAAACATCACTGCCACAAGCTGCGCTGATTTTCGCGCATATCCGATTTCCCAACTCCACCAGTTGCCGATTTCCGCCGTGGTTTCATTATATTGATTCAAATAGACAAATTCCATACCGCTGATGATATCGCCAAACAGCGAAGCATTGCCTTTCAGTTCCGAACCGTCCATAACATAAGCCTTTGCCATGGTCGTCAGCCGGTCAAAGTTTGTCCCCACATCTTCATTGTCATCCCAAAGCTTTTGACTTGCCGCCGACTTATTCATAGTAGCAGACAATTCCTGCGTCTGTTTCACAAAATTTGCAACACGTTTGTCATACATTTGCTTGTTTTCCTCTGACGCGTTTGCATATTCCATATCCAACACATATTCTTTGATGTTGGCGCGCACTTTAGCAAACTCCGCTTTTAGATTTCCCTCCGCAGCGGCTGCCGTGAATCCAAAACAACCAATCAAAAGCACTGCGGCACATAGAATCGCTATTCGTTTTCTCATTGCTGTTTCCGTCCTTTCCTTTTTTCAAATTTCCCAACCATACCATCCACGAACAAAGATAAATACAGTTTTTAATATCAAACGCTTTGGGAAAGCGTTTCTCTGCTTTTACCACTCTAGCCTTATTGTAAAAAAATTTCTTCTGCTTTGCAAGAAACAAAAAGTGAAAAAACATGCAAAACTAATTTTCTCGCCATTTTCTTATATTTTGTATCACCGTCACCGTTTTTGATACCGCTGGTATTGTATCTGCCGAATCTCCAGCGCCCTCTCTATTCCGCGCTCCCGCAGTCCTTGCTGAAACAGTTCAAAACTCTCCAGCGGCTCCACACCCATGATATATTTCATTGTCATTTCTTTTCGGTAACGCCGCAGTTCATCGTCAATGGTACCGATTTCATAGCTTTCGCTTGCTGTCGCGCAGATATGTGGCACCATATGCTGCTGCGCCTGGTTCGCCGCCCATACCCGAACCGCCTCTTGCTGACAGGGCAACGTATAGAACATATCGGCATGTTCTTTTTCCTGCACAAACGGACCGCTATAAGACGACCGTGCATAAAACGCCAATGCTTTTCCTGCACTGAATCCATCAGGATTATTTAATATTTTATCCGTATAAACCCTCTTGCCGTCCTTTATGACAAAACTTTCATGTTCAATGCCAAAATTGTTCAATATTTTTCCCTGTTCGCTATAACCATAATCCAAAAATCGTGTGGCAAGCCGCGGTGATTTACAGGACGTTGTGATTGCGGCGCTGCTTTGGGACGTATAAATAGAATCCCTGTCTCCAAATTCCGGTATTTCCCCTTTTTCCTCTGCCGGAAACGGCGCTGCCACCAATAGAAAGGCAGGTTCCGTTTTTTGCATATCCCTGATATAACTCTCCATTGTGCTCGACAACCAGCCATAGGTTGCTCCGCCGCTGCCGCTATAGATAGCCGCCCGCATTTCCGTTTCCGAGGTTGTCGCAATATTTTTGTCTATCAGCCCTTCTTCGTACCACTGCCGCATCATTCGTAAATAGTCCAGATATTCCGGCTGCATGGGACCATACCTAATTTGTCCATCTTCCAGATAATATTCCGGTTGTGTGCCGAATCCTCCTGTGAACACCTCTATATTGCTGGCGGCATATGGAATTTTGGCTCCCTTTTCATCTCGAAATGCACGCAGCACCTGTGTCCATTCCTCTACGGTCTCCGGTACAAGCAGCCCTAATTCGGCAAGCCAATCGCTGCGCAGCATCAGCCCTTTTGAAACACACAGGCTCTCGTCGCCGCGAATGAACGGAAACACATAATAATGTCCTTCGTCCGTCTTTACCATTTTATCCACTTCCGGATGCTGCTCCAGATAGGATTTCAAATTAGGCGCTTCCTGCGCAATTAAATCATTCAGCGGCTGAATATATCCGCCGGAAATGGCGCTTTCCGGCCCGCCCAGCGTGTTATACCAATCATATTGTATGATATCGGGCAGATTCCCTGACGCCAACAGCAAATTGAGTTCTTCTTTCTCCATCAATTGTGTTGGATGCAGAAATTCAATTTCTACGCCGGTCTCCTCCTGCAGTTTTTTCGCAAACGGCGTAGTCCCAAGTGAATCTGTGCTTTCACGCAAATTTCCACTCAATCCGGACCAATAGGTCAATTTTATGTCGCTTTTCACAGGATAGCCTTCAAAAGAAAATTCCTGCGTCGTTTCTGTTTTTTGTTTGCAACCGGTATTTGCTGCTGTCAAAACCACCATGAGCAGACCGGCTGTGATATATGTAAAAGTTTTTCGTTTTTTCACCGCGCCTCCTCCTTTTATACAATTTTATTATACCATCTTGTTACCGCACAGTGCAAGAATTAATATCTAAAATGCTGTATCAAAACCTGAAATCATTTTCATTTTTCCCTTATTTCATACGGGTTTACAGGCTTTTTCCCGCCAAACATTCCCATGGATTGCAACTGGAAGCGCGTGCATAAAAAGGCAGAGCTGGAAACGTCTCTGTGCCGCAAAAAAAGAACTAGGCATGAAAGATTTGACTCTCTCATGCCTAGCCGGATTATCAATTGTCCGATTCAGAAAAAAATGTGAAGGAACTTCTTTTTATTTTAGAACGATAGAGTGCCGTATCAGCTTTTTGAAATAAATCCTCATAAGTGGTTGCATTCTGTGGATATATCGCAATACCAATACTTGTTGTGAGGGAATGCGCGCCGTTTTGAAACCGAACAATCGGTTTTAGTTTCTCGCATAGCCATGTCCTACCGGGAAAATCTCGAATAAAAATCATAAACTCATCTCCGCCGAATCGTCCCAAAACATCGGATGCTCTAAACGTTTTTTTGACTAAAGCCGCAAGTTCTTTAATCGCTTTATCCCCTTCATAATAACCGTAGGTATCATTATAGCTTTTGAAGTTGTCAATATCCAATAACACAAATGCATGATTGAGCTGTTCTTCCTGACATAAAAACTTTTTAATTCGTCTGATGGAATATTCTTTATTATACAAGCCCGTAAAAGCATCCATGGTAGCTTTCTGTTTTAATAAATCATTTTGACTTTTCATGTGTGAAATATCTGTTATTACACCAATCATTTTAACAGGCTTACCTTCTTGTAAGACCGGCGTTACATCAATTTTACACCATATGAAATCAGAACCGCCGGCGCGCATTCGCGCTTCATAAGTGATAGACTTTCCGCTTAAAATGTGGTTAAACGCATCTTCAATCACAGTTTCGTCATCAGGATGGGAAAAGTAATTGGATACAGCCAATCGATACTCCTCCGGACTTAGCTTGCTGTAGGGTCGAACATCGTTTAAAATAACGTCATCCGAAACACCGAATATATCTTCTGCGTTTTCAAAAAAAGTATATAGCTGCCGCGCAAGGTCAACTTCAAACACACATATCTTTGCGGCTTTCAGCGCGATTGTTAATCGTTCTTTAAACAAATTTATTTCATCCATATCGGCGGTATTCTGTAGCTGCATAAAATTCACGCTCCTTAGAGATATCGTTTCAATATTCTTTTTTATCTGTCATCATCAACTGCAAATTTGCCATACTGCGGCTATACCATCACTTGTCAAGAGAGGGTAGGGTTATCCAATAAATATCCATCATTTTTCCGTCTGTATAAGGCTTTGTTTCTGTCCATTTTGCACCGCACGCTTCCATTGTCCTTTTGGACGTCGTATTGTCGCAGTAACACCCCAGCATCACTTTTTCCAGCCCAATTTCCCTAGTGAACGCAAGCGCTTGCCGCAGCATTTGCACGGCATAACCTTTGCGCCGCTCGCCGGGACGGACAGCATACCCGATATGCCCGCCATATTGAGACAAAAACGGCTGCTTGATACTGTGACGGACATCAATGATACCAACAATTGCCCCATCGCTCTCCCGCACAGCAAAAAATGTACTGCTGACGACCCAATCGCTGCTTACTGTTCGGGGATTGTTATTGTTTCTTATATTCTTCAGCCATGGCAAATACTCCATTTGGTCGAGCAGTGCACTGCCGTTTATGATTGGTTCACCATGTTCCAAAAATTCATTTTTAAATGCTTCTGCCGCCGCCTGATGTGCTTCTGTCGGCGTGACCAATTTCAATGTTTCCATAGCGGTTTCCTCCTGTATCATTCCATAAAAATCTCCTCTGTTACCAGACACAGCACGCTGTTTACTCGGCAGGGAAAAGGCATCTGCAAACACGCGGACTGCCCTAGGCATGAGATTCAACTTTTGTTTGCCGAACCGCTCTACCATGATATCATCAATGTGTTATTGTTTTTTGTTGTGTGTTTCCTTATAGATGCCCGGCGTGACGCCAACATATTTTTTAAACAGACGGCTGAAGGTAATACGACCGGAATATCCCACCTCCGCCGCAATCTGTTCCATATTTGCATCCGGCTGACTGCTCAGCAGTTCTTTTGCTTTTTCAATACGCACATAATTGATATAGTCCAAAATGGATTGTCCTGCTTGTGCTTTAAACTGTTTCGATAAATAAGACGGCGCCATGGAAAACTGTTCGCCCAAATAGGTTACATTTAAATTTACATCCATATAATGCTCCTGCACAAATTCCATAATTCCCGCTTGAATAGACTTCGTATTATTTTTATTTGCATCTTTCACATAAGTACAAATCGTTTGCAGCAACTTGTCCGTCTCTTCACGCAGATGATTCACGCTATTACATTCCAGCAACGCATAAACCGGCTTCATATCGCTGAAATCTTGCATATTGTTATCACCGGCTGCCAGTTCGTTCACAGCGCGCATGATGGTACACACAATGTCTACCATAAAACATTTCACAACGCCAACGGTATATTGCGATTCCACAAAATTGCTCTGGAACACTTTATCCAAAACATATTTTGCACGTTCATAGTCGCCGTCTTGAATGGCTTCAATCAAATTTTGTTCATCTTTCAAAGAATATTGATATAGACGCGAATCGGGTGCATCACCAATATCCGCATAACAAGGATATCCGGGTGCGTCCATCACCTGTTTATATTCCATTGCTTCCAGCGCTTCAATATAGGAGGTCTGGATTTGGTTCACATTTTGATATCCGGTTCCATAAGCGGCCGCTGTATACATATGAAAATGCTGCATCGTTGCCTCACAAACCGATGCTGTCAGAGCACGCGCCGTTTCTTTCCAGTCCCGCGGCGCATCTGGTGCAGTTTCCAGCAAGCAAACCACCATATCTTCAATTTCCGCCACATGACCTGCCGCCATTTGTCCGCTCAAGTCCTCTACGATATTGGAGAGAATATATTGTGATAAACGAAAACGTTCTTTTTCCGTGATGTCGGTATCCTCTATGAAAAGTTCTGAAATATCCTCGTTGCTAAATACAACTACGGTAAAAATACCATTTCCCAACAGGATTCCAACGTTTTTTAATTTTTGATATGCTTCCGCTGCATTTTCAAATTTGCCTTTCAGAAGTTTTATCAATGCTTCCGTTTTCATGTTATTCTTTTGCTGTCTTAATGTACTGGCAATATAGGTTTTTTCTTTCAGCAAGTCCTTCATGGTATCTTGAATATAATAATATTCATTTTTTGTCCCGCTATATTCTTCTCCGGAGTTTTCCGCAATGGAATGAATCAATTCTTTAATGGGATTATAGCTGTTTTTCATGAAATAGTAGGCAATGATTAGCTGCAACAAAACCACTAAAGCTATCGACCAAATACTAATGTTGCGCAGTCTTGCCAGTTTGTTCCAAAAAATATTTGCACGCACGCAGGAAACCACTTTCCAGCCATGCACCCCAATATCTGCATAGGTTTCCACCATTTTTTTGCCTTCCACATTATGATAGAGCGTACCTTCCGGTTCTGTCATGTCGACATAACGGATTTGCTGCGGCAAGTTGCTTTGTCCGTATTGACAAATCAGTTTATCCCCTTCTCCCAACACATAGATGGTTTCATGTTCGGCAATTTGGCTATCGTCCACATCCAGCAATATCTTTTCTTTTACCTGTACGCCCACTACTGCCGTCTTGTGATAACGGTTTGATATAGGAAGCTGTTGTCCAAATTCCAATCGCGCCTGCGCGTCCGTTCTTTCCCGCCGATGAATTTGATATGCATTGTCACTTTCTTCCAGCAAGCTGTTCTTCCACTGTGCGAACGTTATTGTTCCATCTGCTATGTAACGTTCAAAAAAACGCGAAGCAGATAACGCTTCCTGCGGTGTTACCACCATGTCGCTGTTCCTGAAATATACAAACACGATATCTGTAAAATTAATACCGTTGACATAGTTTCTTATGTTATCCATAGCTTGCATCATTTGATAACTTTTTTCGCCTTCTATCGGGCCTTCTACTTCTAAAAACTTTAGTACCTGTGGGTCAAGCGATATTCCCACTAATATTTTGTCTATTGTATCAAGTTTTGCGCGCATACCTTTTTTTAAACTGTTCAAATTCAACTGGGCATAGTGTGCAACCTCTGTTTCCACTTCTGTATAAATTTGCATATAGCTGATAGCACTAATACTAATTTGAACCACAATTAACAAAACATAGGACAATATCCAAGTGAACAAAATGCTTTTTTTCTGAAAAATTGCTTGAAATGAATACCGCTTTTTGTTCATCTCTTTTCCTCCTGTTCTTATCACAAGATTACATATATTCCCCCACTGTTTTCACCCTCTGTTAAACAAAACAATCCTTTCCTATGATTCTTTCTTGCCGTGCAATGTCTCCTTTGCCTAATGGGCGGCTTTTTGGCAAATGCGGAAACGGACGCTCTTTTCCAAGGGAGATTTTTTCGATTATCCTATTGCCGCTGATACAGTCCCATATTACTATTCTCGCGGCTGATGCTATTAATAGTCTATCATAATCTATTCCCTCTGTCAATATTACAAAACTGTTCCAGCCGGCATCTTATTTATAATGCTACAACTTATAAAATTACAACCCGACATCTATTGTAAACTATAATAACATTTTTTCAGTTCACATCACAAAGCCACATTTCACACCGGCAGATTCTTTTTTAATGTTTTCTTGATTCTCTTTTTATAGCATTCTGCTGCGACTTAAAGTCTGTTTCTCCTACGCTTATTTTTTATGGGCATGAAAAGAGCTGGATAATGTATGTATCTCCTGTCTCATATTACCCACCTCTTTGATGATCTGGTTTCACTTATCTATATAGCGATATAGGCAAATGCGGCAGATTGCATTTAGTATCTTGCTTTACTTGTCTATATCAGCATCAGCAAACCTGTCAAATCCGTTTTTCCATTTTCCTTTTCCATGGGTGAGCATATATACCTTTATAAGAGAAGGCGGCATATAGCAGATAATTTTTATCTGATATAGCAAAAAAAGCTGCCGCAAAGCGGCAGCTTTTTTTATAATCATATGACAACTGTCATATCTTATTTTGTTTTAATGATAACAGCGTCTTTTGCGATATCTTCGATAACACGAACGAATACGTAGTCACCAGCAACATCGCCGCCTACTTCTCTATCGTAGTCCAGATCGCCCAGGTCACTTTCAACGATTCTCGGGTCTCTGCCTTCAAATTTGTCGAATACTGTAACATTTGCATTTCTGAATGTTACATCAATATAATCAGAGAAGCTTTCATCATCTGTGTCCGCAGCATCATTTTTCACCAGTTTTACAGAACTGTTGCGCAGATCTCTTGCATAACCGAAATAGAATTTAACGTTATCTTTATTCGGTGCTGTATCCAGCAATTTGTCTTCGCCTACAATGGAATCTGTGATATCCAAAGTAGCTGGCGTTTTGATGTTGTTGCTACCATCAAACTGATCTGCTACAGAGAAGATTTTTGCAATCGCTCTCAGTTCGTCGCCAGCGCCGCTCTGGTAAACCACAACGTCACCTTTTGCGAAGTTCGCAGATTTTACTACATTGCCTGCAGCATCCAGACTGAATCTATCAGTGTCATCGCCAACCAATACGTTAACTTCTTCACCGTTCATCAGACCAGTCAGTCTTATTACGTTGTCGCCGTTTGCATTTGTTGTGCTAGATACACCTGTGATAACCATCATGTTGGAATTTGCAACCAATGCATTAACAAGGTTCTGACCAACAATCATTTTTGCCTGACTGTCATCGTCACAGTTAATTGCATATGCGCTAATTTCCTGACTGTCTACCAGTGCATCTTTCTTCATAACAGTGATATCGTTTTCGTCCAGAGCTGTTGTCAAATCGTCAACATCAATGCTGAACAACAGAGTTTTGTCAGTCATATAAACGCCCGCAGCAGCATCTGTATTCACATTATAGGTAGCTGCTTTAATCTGGAATGCAGTATATGCATATCCGTCATCACGCAGTGTTTTAGAACGACGCGGTTCCAGATTCAGTTTGTAGATTTTGCCATCAGAGTTCAGGTCATAAGCTACCGGTGCATTTACAATGTAGTTGCCAGTAGTATTTTCACCATTCATCTCCGGTACAATATCTTTCAAAGTAAATGTACCATCTTCGTTGGTATCTGCAGTGATATCCAATACATCATAATCTGTCGGAACCAGACTATCAGATGTTGTAGAAGTATCAGCTTCGTTGATGGTTACTCTGTTTGCAAATTCATAAACTACGAATTCGCCTTCTTCGTTCATCATCTGAATCTGTTTTGTTGTGCTAATTCCGCTACCTTGACCAATCTTGGTTGCGAAACCAACTTTCATGTTGTTTACGATAGCGGATTTATCCATGTAGAAGATATTTCCTCTAGCGTTGATATAGAATACAGCCGATGTATTTGTTCTCAGCTGATCAAAGCTAATTCCACCATTGTTGGTTTCAACTTTGTAAGATTTACCGTCAACAGTGATTTCTTTGTCAGAATCGCTGATTTCAGTGATTTTACCTTCAACTTTGTTGTCCATAACAACAACTTTACCAGTAATCATTTTGTTGTCTTCAACGATACCTTTTCTGATGCTCAAAACAGAACCTGTTTTGATATCTTCAAATTTAGCTTCTGTGCCGTCTGCATTTTCGATTGTGAAAGAAGCATTTCTTTCAGTCGGATCCAGATACAGTGCACCAGCATTGTTTTTGGATGTTACTCTGTAGGTGTTAGCATTCACCATATCAACAACCATGTCGGTGTAGAAATCAATGTATGCAACATCATATTCAGAATCTGTATCATTGTTCAGTAATTCTACATCAAAGCCCAGATCATTTTCCAAAGCTTCATCAATCAATTTTGCAAATACATCCATTGCTTCGTCGCTAGAATCAATAGAAATGCCTTTCAAAATTGCTTCAACACTGGAACGACCGTTTGTAAAGCTGATATCGTTTACATACAGAGAGAATTCTTTCGGATCCAGAGTTGCTCTTGTGTAAGAACTGCTGTTTTCAGCATTGTCATAGAAAGAAACTTCCGGAGTAGCTTTTGTCATGTCAGTATATCTGGAATAGATATCTTCGCTTGCAAATTTTACTTCTTCAATTCTGCTTGTTTTTTCAACAATCGCTTTGATTACTACATCGTCATCATAAGCGCCTTCCAGATAAGCGATAACCGGTTTGTTCAGATAAGACTGAGCGTCGGTTGTGCCAACAGAAACTTTGTCTTCAACCCATGTCAGGTCAGAATAAGTTGTGCTAGCAGCCGGGTCGGAAATCATCAGTTTGCCATCATATGCAATGTAGTGTTTGTTGACACGCAGACGAACCTGGTCGGGCTGCAGAGCATTGCTGCTACCTGTGCTTCCCGGGATTTCCAGGATAGTAGCTTCAACTTTTGTCAGACCCAGAGAATCCAACAGGATTTTGTCGCCAGGCTGATACTGAACAGAACCTGTTCCGTAGGAAACCTGTTCCATCAACGGTACATCCAAAGAGTTGTAAGCCAGTCTTGCAACAGTTCCACGGTTAGCGATTGCACCTGTTGCACCAGAAACACCTTTTGTGATGTTTGTCTGGGAAGCAACTGTTAAATAACCAACCGGATAACCCATGGATTCAGCCTGCGGGCCATAACCCAGAGCTGCAACTACCATTTTAACTGCTTCTTCAAATTTTACGTTTTCTTCGGGCAGGAACAGACCGCCGCCGACACCATTGATGATGCCCTGCTGGGAAGCCATGTTAATATATCCACTTGCCCAGGAATCAGCAGGAACGTCAGAGAAAATGGTTTGTCCTTTTGCACTGTTCGCTGCATCTTCCAATCCTTTGATACGGCATACAATTGCAGCAAATTCTGCTCTTGTAATGTTGCCTTCCGGTTTTACTGTTCCATCGTCATATCCTTTCAGGATACCCAGATCAGCCAATACCGATACTGCTTCTGCGTAGCTTGCAGTTTTGTCCAGATCAGAGAAAGAAGCCGCAAATGCGTTCGTTCCAATGATCATCGCAAAAGCAAGAACTACGGCAAGAACCTTTTTCAGATTCTTCATTGTAAATTCCTCCTTATTGATAAAAAAATTCTCCACCTATGTAAAGGCGTTGGCATACAAGCTACCCGCCTAATGCCGATATGGTGATTATACCACTACAATGTCCATGCTGTCAAGTCTCTGGAGCACTTGTAATAAAAATGTAACGTAACAGAACTTTATTTCCCTTGACATAACGCCGTTCTGCCTGTTTCTTTTCCTTTCAGGCGCCGCCGCGCACCTGACATTCGCATCTTATGTAGTGATATTTGCCGCTTACGCGGCATTTTTTGGATGAGAGTTCCAACTCTTGAACCATTATAACATATATTTTTTCTAAGGTCAATGGGAAATCTATCTTTTTTCAGTTTTGTATATCTTTGAAAGTTTTTCGCACCACTTTAAATTATAATTTGTTTATAATTCCTAAGAAATGCGTCTGAAAGACCTCCCAAGGTCGTTCCCCTCACTCATTACAGTTTGTTAGACGCGCCGTTTTTCAATTTGTTCCCGTTTTTTTTAATTTTTTTTATTTCCCAGGTAATTTTTTTATTTATCTCATCATCGCGGCGCGGCTATGATGTGGTTTCCGGCGTTGTACAGATGATATTCCCTCACCGGTATTCCTCCACCGCCTTCGGCACAAATATCCCTGTGATTCGCTTCTCCCAAGGGAGACTAATCGGAAACGCCAGTATGTTGAGTTTCTTCATTATATACCAGAAACCTTATCTATCAGAAACCTTTACCCATATATTAAAAAATCTTTTATTTAGGCATCTTTACCCGATTTTCCTCATTGATGATTTTTCATTGCTTCCACAAATCCATTAAAAATAGGATGGGAACGTCCGATTCTGGATTTGAATTCCGGATGGAACTGTACCGCCACAAACCACGGATGGTTTGGCAATTCCACAATTTCCACCAAACGGTCGTCCGGCGATTTACCGGCGAGCAGCATACCTGCTTTTTCAAACGCTTCCCGGTAGCTGTTGTTAAATTCATAGCGGTGACGGTGACGTTCCTGCACCAATTCTTCTCCATACAGCGCACGTGATTTAGAACTTTCCTGCAATTTGCAGGGATAGAGTCCCAGCCGCATGGTGCCGCCGAGGTTTGCAATATCTTTCTGATCCGCCATAATATCAATGACAGGTGCTTTCGTTGCGCCGTTGATTTCACTGCTGTTGGCATCTTCCAGTCCTAAGACATGCCGCGCAAATTCAATTACTGCAATCTGCATACCAAGGCAAATGCCCAGATACGGAATATTCTGTTCCCGCGCATACTGCGCTGCTAAAATTTTTCCTTCAATACCCCTGTCGCCAAAGCCGCCCGGCACCAAAATGCCATCCATGCCCTCCAGCATGGTATCCACATTATCCGGCTGCACTTCCTCCGCGTCAATCCATTTGATTTCCACTTCACAGTCGTTTTCAATACCGCTGTGTTTCAGCGCTTCCGCAATGCTGATATAGGCGTCGTGCAGCGCCACATATTTTCCTACCAGCCCCACCGTCACTTTACCGTGCAGGTGTTTCATTTTTTCCACTAGGCTTGTCCACTGCACCAAGTCGGGGGTGATATCCGCCAAACCCAACCGTTTGCAGACATATTTTGCAAGTCCTTCTTCCTCCATCATCAGCGGCACGCTGTAGAGACTTTCCGCATCCAAATTTTGAATGACGCCCTGCGGCGGAATGTTGCAGAACATTGCAATTTTCGCACGCAAGTCCTCCGACAGCGGCATTTCGCTTCTGCACACCACCATGTCCGGCTGGATTCCCAGACTCAGCATTTCTTTCACGCTGTGCTGCGTAGGTTTGGATTTCTGCTCGCCCGACGTCGGTATGTAGGGAACCAGCGTCACATGAATATACATGCAGTTTTCCCGTCCCACATCGGACGCCACCTGACGAATCGCTTCCAAAAACGGCAAGCTTTCAATATCGCCGACCGTACCGCCGATTTCCGTGATAACGACATCTGTGTTCGCGTCTTTTCCAACGCGATAAATTTTATCTTTAATTTCGTTGGTGATGTGTGGAATCACCTGAACTGTGCCGCCCAGATAATCCCCGCGGCGTTCCTTATCAATGACCGCTGCATATACCTTTCCTGTCGTCACATTGCTGCCCGCGCTCAAATTTTCGTCAATAAACCGTTCGTAGTGTCCCAAATCCAAATCCGTTTCCGCACCGTCGTCCGTCACAAAGACCTCACCATGCTGGTACGGACTCATGGTACCAGGGTCAATGTTAATATACGGATCGCATTTCTGCATAGTGACACGGTGCCCGCGGGCTTTGAGCAGTCTGCCCAGCGACGCCGCTGTGATTCCCTTACCGATTCCCGATACGACACCGCCTGTGATAAAGATGTATTTCACCGCCACACGTCACGCCTCCTTTTTTCTAAAAAACAGGCTTCGACCTACTTCTTTCCTTTCAAAGTTTGTCTCAGCCATCTTATTATTTTCCATTTCTCTCCTATCATCAGATAGGCAACTACATACCTTATTATTGTAATATGCATTTGGATTTGTGTCAAGTATATTTTTCAACAAAAATTCCCACAGATGTTTTACCATTTCTTCTGATTGCCGTGCTATGGCGCGGCACACAAGCTGCAATATGATTTCGCCCCCGTTTCTTAAGCAAACAAAAGTCGAACCGCGTGTGGTCTTCGACTTTTTATTTTTGAATGCAAGAAGTAAAAATTTTTGCAAAAAACGGCGTGCTTTTTGCCTGATTCGCCCAAAAATGAAATATTTTTTATTTATCTATTGCATTTTTCATAAATCTATTGTATACTGTTACATGAACAAATGAATAAGTGCAGAGTAGGTTTTGATGCGTTAAGTGATAAAAAGACGGGAAGTTGCTTTTTATACGAAAAATCCATTTCGGTGGATTTGCGGTATCAAGACCGCATTCCGCTGCTGCTTTTGCAAAGATACTAGAATCAAATTCCCCCTTATGTGATTTGGTATAGATAAAAAAGGATAGCGGAACCAATCTGGCTCCGCTATCCTTTTTTATCTGCGGAATGACTTTCACTTCAGCAAAAAATAAGAATACGGCATCGTATTCATTTTTTGCTGAAACTGCGCCATCGGCGCCGTTTGTATCTTTTTTATGATGAGGTGAAGGCATTGCAAAACAAAAAAACTCTTTCCGTACGCGCCATTGTATTCATTGGCGTTTTTGCGGCGCTGGACATCGTATTAACGCGTCCGTTCCGTACACTCGGTGCACCCTTTAATTTTGGGTTCGTTGCCATTGCCACAGCAGGTACGTTTTTTGGTCCTGTCTATGGCGCTTTTACAGCACTCGTATCTGATATTTTGGGATATCTGCTGTTTCCGCAAACGAAACCATATTTTCCGGGCTACGCAATCACGGCGGTTTCACGCGCACTGGTTTACGCATTCCTGTTTTACCGTAACCCCGTGATGCATCTGAGCAAAGACACCAAACTGTTTGCTTGGTGCAAGGCTGTCGCCCTCTGCGTAATTGCCAGCGGTCTTAACATCACTATCAACCTATTTACATTACCGCTTTGGCAAGTCATTACTTCCGGAACCTATCAATCCTATTGGTTTTTTGTTCTCAAACGGATTCCCAATTCCCTGCTGTTCTGGGGAATCCAAATTGTTACGTTGCCTCTGCTCATGCGGTATCTTGCGCCGCTGCGCGAAAAATATGCGCCGGAATCGATTCGATTGCGCAAGGTCTAAGTGGGTAGGTATAAGAGAATCAACGCTCTTATGCCCAATATACACCATCAGACAGGAGAGGGAAATCCCTCTCCTGTCTTTTTTGGTAAATACCACTTTGAAATCATTTTTTCCTAAAAAATGTTATTCTAAATGAGAAGAATATGCTTTTACAGATTTTCCGTATACAGAAAGGGGCAGAGAAAAAGCGTTTTTTCTCTGCCCCTTGATATTTTTCTATAACTCTTTTTTTATGGTTTCTATCACGTCCAGCGCGCGGAGCGAAATCTGCAAATTCCGTTCTCGTTTCTTTTTCACTTTCTTGTCCAGTCCGTCCATGATGCCGAATGTTACGTTCATGGGCTGAAATTTTGAAACTGCGCCGCCGGAAATATAGTGTGCCAATGCGCCGGTTGCCGTCGTGCGTGGGAAAACCAAGTCCTCTTTCCCCTGCAAGCGGCGCGCCAGATTCACACCTGCCACAAAGCCGGAGGCAGTGGATTCTATGTAGCCCTCCACGCCTGTCATCTGTCCTGCAAAATAGACGCCGTTTCCATTTTTCAGCCGGTAGGTACGATCCAGCAAGGTGGGCGAATTGATATAGGTATTGCGGTGCATGACGCCGTAGCGCACAAATTCCGCATTCTTCAGCGCCGGAATCATACCAAATACGCGTTTTTGTTCTCCCCATTTGAGGTGGGTCTGAAAACCAACAATATTATAGAGCGTTCCTTCACGGTTATCCTGCCGGAGCTGCACCACTGCATAGGGCTGTCCGCCGCCGCGCGGATCCTCCAATCCAACCGGTTTGAGCGGTCCGAACAACATGGTATCATGACCGCGGCGCGCCATGGTCTCAATTGGCATACACCCTTCAAACACCACTTCTCTGTCCGCTTCGCTGCGCGGCGCACGCTCTGCGTGCACCAACGCTTCCCAAAACGCTTCATATTCCTCGCGGTTCATGGGGCAATTGATATAATCCGCTTCGCCGCGGCCATAGCGCGACGCACGGAATGCACTTTCAAAATCAATAGATTCCAGCGTCACAATCGGCGCGGCAGCGTCGTAGAAATAAAGCTGCTGACCGCCGGTCAACGCCGCAATTTTCTCTGCCAGCGCGTCGCTGGTCAGCGGCCCTGTTGCCACCACCGCATTTTGTTCCGGCAGACTCGTCACTTCCTCGCGCACCAGCGTGATGTTCGGGTGCTGCTGCACCGCTTCCGTCACCGCACGCGAAAACAAATCCCTGTCCACTGCCACCGCGCCGCCCGCCGGAACAATGGTTTTATCGATACAGCGCATAATCAGCGAATCCATGCGGCGCAGTTCTTCTTTCAGCAGTCCCACGGCATTTTCCAGTTGACCCGAGCGGAAGGAGTTGCTGCACACCAGTTCCGCCAACCCTTCGCTGTGGTGGGCGGGAGAAAATTTCTGCGGTTTCATTTCATAGAGCCGGACGGCGATACCGCGCTGCGCCAGTTGATAGGCGGCTTCACTGCCCGCCAGTCCGCCGCCGATAACAATTGCTTCTTCCATTTATTCGTTTCCTTCCGTCGGTTTCTTTTTCTCTTTCTTCGCATTATAGCTGCATTCCTCATCAATGCAGACAAAAGAATCCTTCATCAGTCTGCCGCGCATCGTCCGCTGCAACAGCATTTTGCCGCAGACCGGACATTTATCGTTGGTCGGCAGGTTCCAACTCATGAAATCGCAGTCCGGATGCTTTTCACAGCCATAGTATTTCACGCCTTTGCGGGATTTTTTCTCCAGCAGTTTCGCGCCGCATTTAGGGCAATCTACGCCGATTTCCGTTTGTATCGGGCGCGCGTTACGGCATTCCGGAAAGCCCGGGCACGCCAAAAATTTCCCATAGCGCCCGTCGCGTATCACCATCATGCGTCCGCATTTTTCGCAGGGAATGTCCGTTTCCTCCGGTTTGATTTCCACATGCGGAATTTTGCTGTCCGCGTCTTGAATGACTTTTTCAAACGGCCCGTAGAAATCGCGGATAATCTCTTTCCAGTCGCGCCGTCCGTCCTCCACGTCGTCCAGTTTCTGTTCCATGTCCGCAGTAAATCCGCTGTCCACAATGCTTGTAAAATGTTCTTTCATCAAATTGGTCACAATTTCTCCCAGTTCCGTGGGTACCAGCGACCGTTTTTCTTTTATCACATAGTTGCGTGCCAAAATGGTTGCCACTGTCGGCGCATAGGTGCTCGGGCGTCCAATGCCCTGTTCCTCCATGGCGCGCACCAGCGTCGCTTCGGTATACCGTGCGGGCGGCTGCGTAAAATGCTGCACCGGGTCGATTTTATTCACAGCGAGCTCGTCACCCGCTTCCATATCCGGCAGTTTCTGTTCCTTTTCCTTGCCTTTTTCTTCGTCTTTGCCTTCTTCATATAGTGTCAGGAAGCCAGGGAACAATACTGTGGAACCGGTTGCACGGAACAGATATGCGCCCGCGCTGATGTTCACTGTCATGGTTTCAATCTTCGCTTCCGCCATCTGGCTGGCGATGAATCGTTCCCAAATCAATTTATATAATTTGTTCTGGTCGCTGGTCAAGGACTCAGAAATCTGCTGCGGCGTATAGGAAACAACAGATGGTCGAATCGCTTCATGCGCGTCCTGTGCATTTTTTCCTTTTTTATAGGTACGCGGCGACGCGGGCAAAAAATTGTCGCCATAAGTCGCTTTGATATAGTCTTTTGCTGCCAATGCCGCTTCGTTTGCCACACGTGTCGAATCGGTACGCATATAGGTAATCAGTCCGACTGCGCCTTCCCCTTTGAGTTCCACGCCTTCATAGAGCTGCTGGGCAATACGCATGGTTTTCGACGGCGTAAAGCCGAGTTTGCGCGCCGCTTCCTGCTGCAAACTGCTGGTGATAAACGGCGGCGCGGGCTGCCGTTTTTTCGGCGTCCGTTTTACGCTGTCAACCAAAAACGCCTGATGTTCCACCGCTTGCAGAATCTCTTTTGCCTGCGTCTCGTTTTTCACGTCAATTTTGCCTTTTTTGTCGCCATAGAATTTCGCTTTGAACTTTTTGCGCGTTTTTTTGTGCGTCAACGCCGCGTCAAGCGACCAATATTCCTCCGGCTCAAAATTCAAAATCTCATTTTCCCGTTCGCAAATCATGCGCAGCGCCACCGACTGCACGCGTCCTGCGGACAGACCTTTGCGCACTTTGCGCCACAAAATAGGGCTGATACTATAACCCACCACGCGGTCCAGCACACGCCGCGCCTGCTGTGCGTCTACCAAATTATAATCAATGTCGCGCGGGTTTTGAATTGCTGTTTTTACAGCGTCTTTGGTAATCTCGTTAAACACCACGCGGCTCGTTTTTTTCTCATCCAATTCCAGCGCATTCATCAAATGCCACGAAATGGCTTCCCCTTCGCGGTCAGGGTCAGTCGCGAGAATGACGTCGTCGCTGGATTTTGCCGCTGTTTTCAATTTTTTAATCAGCGGCCCCTTGCCGCGGATATTCAAATATTTCGGTTCAAAATCATGTTCCAAATCAACACCCATTGTACTTTTGGGCAAATCACGCACATGTCCCATAGACGCTTCCACTTTATAGGTGCGTCCCAAATATTTCCCAATGGTTTTCGCCTTGGCGGGCGATTCCACAATCACTAAATGTTTTGCCATAGTCTTTATTTACCTCCTATCCGCGTTTATTTCTGCAATCCGAAAAACTTGCCGGGCATGGTGTAAATCACCTGTTTCATTTCCAGCATTGTCATATGCATACCAAGTTCCGCCACATTCATTCCGGTAAGCTGGCACAGTTCTTCCAGTTGTCTTGGGCCATCGCCCAGCAACGCTAAAATCTTCTTTTCTTCTTCTGTTAATAATAACCTTGCCTGTTCTTTCTGCATTTCTATTTCTTTATGCAATAAATGTCCATATACTGCTTCAAATTCTTCCACAACATCGTCCGCTGAAGTCACCAGTTTCGCTTCACCGCGTGCAATCAGCCGATTACAAAGTTTAGAAGTTGCCTGATTGATATTTCCGGGCACGGCAAACATTTCGCGGCTCTGTTCATTCGCATGGTGAATCGTGATACTGGCGCCGCTTTTATCGCCGCCTTCCACTGCAATCGCACCCAACGCCAGTCCGCTGACAATGCGGTTCTTGATTGGAAAATGTTCCGGATACGGCTTTGCGTCAAATGGAAATTCACTCACCACGCAGCCGTTATTCATAATATCCACCATCAAATCCTTATGAATGCTCGGATACGGCTTATTCACGCCGTTTCCTAAAACAGCAATGGTTTTCCCCTGCGCGTCCAGCGCGCCGCGGTGGGCGCAGCCGTCAATACCTTCCGCCATGCCGCTGATGATGGTAAAACCTGCCTTTGCCAAATCCCGCGCCAAAGTGAAGGCGCATTCCCTGCCATAGTCCGTACACTTTCTCGTACCGACAATGGCTATGGCAAGTTCCAGACAATCTTGAAAATGTTTACCGCGCCGGTATAATACCAGCGGCGGATTGGGAATTTCCCGCAACTGTTCAGGATAGCGTTCGTCATCATAGGCAATCAGTTCCACGCGGTGTTGCGCGGCAAACTCCAATTCTCGCTCTACGCTGTCCATTCGTTTGTCGCTCAGCAAATCCAGCACCTTTTCATTGTCAAATCCTGCCGCCATATAGTCCTCACGTTTCATATGGTACAGAATTTCTACATCTGGTTCCTCCTGCCAAATTCTATATTTCAGTTCGTGCCGCTCTTGCATTGCCATCACGAACCACAACCAATACCGAATATCTGTCATACTTTCACCGGCTTTTTCTGTAAAATCAGGGCGGAGAATACCAGTTTCCAGCGCCCTGTTCGTCGCATTCTTTTCCTCTTTGGGTTAAAATGTCGCAAGCTAAATGCGTGTGATTTTAGTTTACGCCATTCTGAGATACTGTTTTATACAATACTATAGGAAAGAATTTTTGTAAAGCGGCAAAAATAAAATTTATCTTCCATTTTCTTCTTATTTCTCATTTATTCTCTGTCGGACTACCTCATACAACAGAACTGCTGCTGCACAAGCAACATTGAGTGATTCTGCCTGTCCCGGCATGGGAATTTCAACGTGATGACTACACTGTTCCAGCAAGTTTTTGGTCAGTCCGTTTGCCTCATTTCCCACGCATAACACGGTTTTTCCCTTGAAATCGGTTTCATAAGGCGTTTCCTGCGCGCCAAGCGCCGCCGCACAGGTTAGAAACCCTTGTTCGTTCAACCATGCTGCCGTCCCCGCTGCGTCCCGCTGCACGGCTACAGGAATATGGTACAGAGACGACATGGTCGCGCGTACGGTTTTGGGATTATATAAATCCGCGCAGCCGCACAGCACTACGCCGTCTGCACCCGCCGCGTCCGCACAGCGCACCAGCGTTCCTAAGTTACCAGGGTCTGATACGTTTTCACACAGTAGCAGCAAGGCATTTTCTTTGTCCGCCATCGCTGCCAAATCCGCTTCCGGCATGTGCAGCGATGCAACGATTCCCTGCGGTGTAACGGTATCGCTGACAGCGCGCAGCACCTGGTCTGTTACCAAAACGCATTTTTCTTCCGGCAGACCTTCTATGGTTCCCGCCAAATCCTTGCGCAAAAAGATAACGTCCACTGCCATACCGTCTGCGCACGCTTCTTTCACCATTTTTTCGCCTTCCACCACAAACAATCCCATCTGCTGGCGATATTTTTTGTTTTGCATACATTTGCGCAACGCTTTGACTTTTCCATTTTGTGCGGATGTGATGTATTCCATACATAACCCTCTCTTTTTTCTGCACGCGCAAAAAGCCAGAACGATATCTGGCTTTCCGGCAGCGAAAACTATTTTTCTCTGATTTTATCAATATTCCGGTTATGTCCCACCACAACCAAAATATCGTCCTCCTGAATTTTATAATCCGCTCGCGGCGACACCACAACATCTCGTCCTTCCTTCGCTGCCATGACGGTAACGCCATAGACTTTACGCATATTAAGTTCGTCCAGCGTTTTGCCAATCCAACTGGGCAGCGGACGCACCTCCACAATGCTGTGATCCTCCGACAATTCAATCATATCCACAATATGACTCGATGCAAGTGACTGAACAAACTTGATTCCCATGTCGCGCTCCGGCAGGACAACGCGGTCTGCGCCGACTTTTTTCAAAATCCTGCCATGCAGTTCCGTTGCCGCGCGCGCCACAATGAAATTCACGCCCAACTCCCGCAGCAGGACGGTGGACAAAATGCTGGTTTCAATTTTGCCGCCCACTGCCACAATCGCACCGTCAAAATTGCGTGCGCCCACTGCTTTGAGCACGGATTCGTCCGTACAGTCTCCCACGATTGCATGAGTCACATGGTTCTGTATCTCATTGATGATTTCTTCGTCTTCATCGATTGCCAGCACTTCATATCCTTTGGCATACAGCGATTTGCTGACCGCTTCACCAAACCGTCCCAGTCCCAGCACCATATAGGATTCTTTCATAATATCTTTCCTCGCTTTCCACTAGGCAAACAAAAGTCGAATATACCTAGCCAACCATGAGCTGCGCTCGTGGATAACGTATTTTACTGTTATAATCATGTTGTTTTGCGGCAATCGCAAAACCAATCGTCAGCACGCCAACGCGTCCAAAGAACATGAGTATCATAATCACACCTTTACCGATACCGGTTAAATCGGGTGTGAGCGATTGCGTAAGCCCCACCGTACCAAATGCGGACACAGCTTCAAACATAATTCTTTGCAGTCCTGCCTGCTCTGAAAAAGACATAACCAAAATGCTGACAAACAGCACTAAAATGGCAATCAAGATAATGCTGACCGCGCGCAGGATAATGCCATGTCCAATATGTTTTCCATGTACATTGACCGTTTTGGAGCCGCGGATAATGTTGTGCACTGTGATTAAAATGACTGCCAGCGTCACGGTTTTCACACCGCCCGCCGTAGAGCCGGGCGAGCCGCCAATGAACATTAAAATCATGGAAACAAACTTGCTCATCTCTGTCATTGCGCCCTGGTCAATGGTATTAAACCCCGCCGTTCTGGTCGTGACCGACTGGAAAAAGGACGCTAATATCTTGTGCGGCAAAGACATATACCCAATCGTTTCCGTGTTATGATATTCAAACACAAAAAACATCACCGCGCCAAACAGCGTCAATGCGGCAGTCATAAACAGCACCAGTCTGGTTTGCAGTTTTATTTGATAGCCTTCGCCCGGTCTGTAGCGGTATAAGTCCGCCCAGACAAAAAAGCCCAAACCGCCGAACACCACCAGTCCCATAATGGTGACATTGATGACAAAATCGCCCGCATAGGGCGTGAGACTGGCAAATGCGCCGTATCTTCCCATCACATCAAAACCGGCATTGCAAAATGCTGAAATTGCTGTGAAGACGCCGCGGTAAATGCCGCCCAGAAACCCAAATTCCGGAATCAGCCGCGCGGACAAAATCAATGCGCCGCTGCCTTCCACCATGAACGTTACCATCAGCACCCGCTTTGCCAGCCACACAATCCCCTGAATTTCCGACTGGTTAAACGATTCCACCATAATCAGCCGTTCCCGCAGCGATATTTTGCGACGCAGCAAAAAAGACACCAAACACGCCATGGTGATAAACCCCAGACCGCCAATTTGAATCAACGCCAAAATAATCAGTTGTCCGAATATGTTCCAATGCGCCGCCGTGTCCACCACCACCAACCCTGTTACGCAGGTGGCGCTGGTCGCCGTAAAAAGTGCGTCAAGAAACGGCGTTCCTACGCCGCTTTTTGTACAAAACGGCAGCGAAAGCAATATGGAACCTGTCAAAATCACTGCCATAAATCCAAAAATAATAATTTGTGTCGGCCGCAGCAGCGCAGACAGGCTTCTGCGGTTTTGAATGAACTGTCTTATTTTGTTCAATCTCATGTCCCCCGCTTTGTATCAATTCCGCAACTATTGTTTGCTCTCTTGCGTGGTTTTATCCATCTATCTCATATGATTGCAGCAAATGGGAATGATCTCCTGCTATTTCCATGCCGCTGTTTTTCACGCCATCGGGCTGCGAAAAGCAAACTCGCTTGACTTTGCAATGAATGGTATGACTGATAAAAGCCGCTTTCAAATTTTTTCATATCAAAAAAACGGTTCCATCAAAGAAAGCCGCCCTACGGCGGCTTTATCGCAAAGAGACGGTAGGCATAAAGCCTGCGCTCTTTGTTTTTCTCTTTCTTATCGCGTCCCTTGATTCCGGGACTGCTCCGCCGGCGCCAACGATAGAAAAGCCAACACCACACTTTGATTTTGCCTTTCCTATGCTGCTCCTTTGGAAAGAAAGTTTCCGTCCCAAATCTTTTTTACAGCGCTGCTTTTGCTTTTTCCACCAATACGGTGAATGCAGCAGGGTCTGCAATTGCGATTTCAGAAAGCATTTTACGGTTCATTTCAACGCCGGCTAATTTCAGACCGTGCATAAACGTGGAATAGTTCATGCCGTTCATTTTTGCCGCAGCGCTGATACGTGTAATCCACAGACGGCGGAAATCACGTTTACGCAGTTTTCTGCCGGTATATGCATATACCAAAGATTTCATCACTGCCTGTTTCGCGGTTTTATATAATTTCGATTTTGCACCGAAATATCCTTTTGCCATTTTCAGAACTCTTTTATGTTTTTTTCTGGTTGCCAATGCACCTTTTACTCTTGCCATGGTCAAACCCCTCCTTCTTTACTGATATGGTAATAATTTCTTAATTACTTTTGCGTTTGCTTCGCTGGCGTATCCTGTTTTTCTCAGGTTTCTTTTTCTTTTCGTGCTCTTTTTGTTCAGGATGTGGCTTTTGAATGCTTTCGCACGTTTGAATTTCCCATTTTTTGTAACAGAGATTCTTTTGGCCGTGGCTCTGTGTGTTTTCAGTTTCGGCATAATATGTTAGCTCCTTTCAACCTCTTAAATTTTCTTGTATTATACTCTTTTCTCTTGGTATAAGTGAAAAGCAAGTATCAACTGTTTTATTTTCCGTTTACCGGCGTGAGGAACATGAACATGTTCCGTCCTTCCATTTTGGGCTGACGGTCAACCGTTCCATATTCTTTCACCAGTTCAGCAAACCGTTCCAGCACCACTTTAGAGTTCTGCGCGTGACTGATTTCACGTCCGCGGAATCGCAGTGTCACTTTCACTTTGTTGCCCGCTTTCAAAAACTTCATGGCATTTTTGGCTTTGGTCTCGAAATCATGCGTATCAATGGACGGAGACAAACGGACTTCCTTCACTTCCACCGTTTTTTGGTTCTTACGGTTTTCCTTTTCCCGTTTTGCCGCTTCAAATTTATATTTTCCATAATCCATGATTTTGCAAACGACAGGTTTTGCCTGCGGCGCAATTTCCACTAAGTCCATGTTTTTGTCCGCCGCGAGTTTCAGCGCCTGCGAAACACTCATGATACCCAGCTGCGACCCGTCTGAATCAACAACCCGCGCTTCTTTTTGTCTGATTTCTTCATTAATCAATAAATCCTTAGCTATGGTCGTACACCTCCAAAAACCAATTCCATTTTAAATTTTGACATAAAAAAATGAGTGTCAGAACGTTTCTCACACCCAAATATGCATTCTCCCTCCATGTGTATACCACCGGTGGGCAGCCTGCCTATTTGCCCTATACCTCTTGATATAAGGCGAGAAGAAACTTCTGCTTGTTTTACAAATATGTATTGTACCACATTTTTATGCCGTTGTCAAGAAAAATCTTTGTTTATTTTTCTTTTGAAGCTATATATGCCAAAAGGGACGGAACCAAACGGTCCCGCCCCTTCCGGCAGAAATAGATTTATATTAGGAATAGTGATGGCTTAAGTAAAGGAGTGTCGCCCCCTGTGCTTATTGTTTCGGGATAGTGATGACATATTCAATATATTCCTCGTGGTCGTTTCGTTTGGCAGCCGCCTTCACACCTGCCTGTTTCATCACATCCACCGCCTGTTTGATGGTGTTGACAAAAATGCGGACGTCTTTAATCAAATACGTCTTTTTCTGCTTGTCCGGTTCCCTGTCCTCCAGCATTTTGTCAATCAATTTATCTGTCATTTGTACATTATAGCCTTTATCAATCACGGTATACAGCGCTTTGCACTGCAATTGTTCGTCCGGCAGACGCAGCACCGCCCGCGCGTGGCGCTCCGTTAAGTTATATTCCGAAATCATTTGTTTAACCTTGGGCGGCAATTTCAGCAGCCGCAGTTTGTTGGCAATGGTCGATTGCTTCTTCCCAATACGCTCCGCCAATTCCTCCTGCGTCATGTGGTGCGTCTGAATCAGTGCCATATAGGCTTCCGCTTCCTCCATGAACGACAAATTCTCCCGCTGCAAATTTTCAATCAAAGCGATTTCCGCCGCTTCATCTTCATCATATTGACTGACGATTGCCGGAATATATTTCAGTCCTGCCATTTTGGACGCGCGTAGCCGCCGTTCGCCCGCTACCAACTCATAACCCCTGTCGCTTTTGCGCACGGATACCGGCTGAATCACACCATAGCGGGCAATGGAACTGCTCAGTTCCCCCAACGCCTCTTCATCAAAGGTTGTCCGCGGCTGATAGGGACTCGCGGTAATCTTGTCCACTTCAATATTCACAATCTTCTTTTTCGTATATATACATGGCATCATGGCAGTACCCCTCCGTTATCTTTTGTAGAATCATTTCCAATTATTTCCTGTATTTATAGTATACCATATTTTTACAATTTGAAAAGGGGGAATCAAGACAAAAATTTCGACGAAATCCGCCGTCTGCGGTGCAAAGCGTTGTTTCATGCGGAGGGTTACACGCTGCTTGCCCCTATTTTTCAAAAACAACGCACCAAATTCCCGCGGCGGCATATAGTAGTAGTGTAAATATAATTCCTGGGAAATTCTCCATCTAGGCACACAATAACAAATACATACAATAATAGAACTACAAATATTATTGATACAAAAAAGATTCCCGAAATTGCAAAGCAATTTCGGGAATCTTTTTTGTATCTATCCATTCCAAACTTCAAACGAAACGATTTCTTCCATGGATTTACGCGGACGCGCCGCGGGACTTTCTGCCGGAACGCCAAGCGGCGTGAGCGCGACCACACGCACCTCCGGCGGAATCTCCAGCAACCGCCGCACCGCGTCTTCATCAAACGCGCCGACCCAGCAGGTACCCAATCCCAACGCATGTGCCGCCAAAACAAGCTGCTGCATGGAAATGCCGCAATCTGTCATGTAGTAAGGTTTGCCGGCGCGGTTGCCACTGTCCTCCGGAAGTGCACACAAAACAATGACGTAGGGCGCCGCCCGATATGCTGTCTCGTCCGGATTCATACCCACCGCTTCGCCCAGTGCCAGACGGCGCGCCGTATCTTCTACGACAATATATCGCCAGCACTGTTTATTTTTCCAAGACGGCGCAAGCCGCGCCGCTTCCAACACCTTCATCAGCGTTTCCCTGCCAACCGGCGCGTCCACATATTGACGGATACTGCGGCGGGAGGCTGCCGCTTCCAACAAATCCATTTTTATCATCAGTCCTTTTCCTGTTCAAATCACAAATTAGTTTGCCAGCAATTTTTCCACGCTTGCCAGCCGCACACACAGAACAAACAATTCCATTGCCAATTCCAGTTCGCCCACCGACGGATAGGTCGGCGCAATACGGATATTGGCGTCGTCCGGATCCTTTTTATAGGGGAACGTTGCTCCCGCGCCGGTCAGCACCACGCCCGCTTCGCCGCACAGTTGTACCACCCGTGCCGCACAGCCCGGTATGGTATCAAAGGAGATGAAATAGCCGCCTTTGGGGCTGCACCACGTACCAATCCCATACGGCGCGATTTCCTTGTCCAGCCAGCGCAGTACCACCTCAAATTTCGGACGAATGATATCCGCATGTTTTTTCATATGCTCCCGCACGCCCTGTGCATTCCGGAAAAACCGCACATGGCGCAGTTGGTTGAGTTTATCGTGTCCAATCGTTTGAATGGTCATTTGCTGCATAATGCTGTCGATATTTGTTTTGGATGCCGCCACCGCCGCCACACCGGAACCAGGGAAGCTGATTTTTGACGTGGAGCAAAATTCATATACAATATCAGGGTTGCCCGCCTTTTTGCATTCCTCCATGATGTTCAGCAGCGTGTCGCCGTCGTCATATAAATCATGCACCATATAGGCGTTGTCCCAAAAAATACGGAAATCTTCCGCCGCCGGTTTCAAACGTGCAAAACGGCGCACGGTTTCATCAGAATATGTAATGCCCTGCGGATTGGAATATTTGGGGACACACCAAATCCCTTTGATTAGCGCATCTTCGCTCACCAATTTTTCCACCATATCCATATCAGGACCGTTTTCCGACATGGGAACCGGAATCATTTCAATGCCAAAATATTCGGTGATGGCAAAATGGCGGTCATAGCCCGGCACGGGACACAGGAATTTCACCTTGTCATATTGACACCACGGTTTGCTGCCCAGCACGCCGTGTGTCATCGCGCGAGACACGGAATCATACATTACGTTCAGGCTGGAATTGCCATAGATAATAATTTCCTCGGGCGATACGTCCAGCAAATCCGCCAGCATTTGTTTCGCTTCCGGAATTCCGCTGAGCAGTCCATAGTTACGACAGTCGATTCCGCTTTGGCAGTGCAGTTCCTCGCCGCTGTGCAGCACATCCATCATGCCCATGGAAATATCCAGTTGTTCCGCGCCCGGTTTGCCGCGCGACATATCCAGCGACAATCCGCGCGCCTTGAACGCGTCATATGCCGCTTGCAGTTTTTCTTTTTCTATTTTCAGTTGTTCTTCGCTCATCTCCCGATAGTTTGCCATTGTTTCGTTTCCTCCCCTTTAGGCGCGGGGGAATCAACCCCATACGCCCTGTATATGATAAATTTTTGCCTTGTGCCTAGGCATAAGATTCGACTTTTGTTTGCCTATCCTTTCACCAATACGTCCTGAATTTCCGCAACGTACATGGCATGGTAATCATTGTTTGCATAGTTCGCGCCCACCAGCGACTCGTCGATAAACGATTCCGGCGTCATCTCCTGCCGGTACAGCTTGCGGCACACCAGCACCGTTTCCGCTTCTTCAAAATAGGGCGTTGCGCCGTCGTGCGCCACACTCAAGCCGGATTTTGCAATTTTATCTTCGTCCCGCCCCGAAACGGTTCCGAGATAGGACAATGTTTTTTTATAGTCCTGCGGCAGCACAGAAAGCGAAAACGTTTCCGCGTTGTCGATAAATTCTTTGGTATACCGCTGCGGACGGATAAATACATAGACCACATTGCGGTTCCACAGCACCCCAACGCCGCCCCAGCTTGCCGTCATGGTGTTTACTTTCCCTTCTTTTTCCGCCGTGACCAGCATCCAGTCTTTCCCAATCATGTGAAACGGGTTGTTTCGGAGTTCCTCCGGACTGATTTTGTGAAATGTTTCCTGCATGTTTCTCAAGTCCTTTCTGCACAAATTTTTACCGTCGCGCTAAACGCGGCGGCAAAAAAACCGTTCTATATTATTCTATTCTCATTTGAGCAGTTTGTCAATAAGAATTGTGAGTTCTTGTATTTTCTCTTCCGTATCGCCCGTGCGGATAGCCTCCTGCACGCAGCTTTGCAAATGCGCCGTCAACACCTGTACGCCCGCTTTTTTCAGCACCGCCTGCGCCGCCAAAAGCTGGTGGGAAATGTCCATGCAATATTGGTCTTCCTCCACCATTTTAATAATGCCGTCCACCTGTCCGCGCGCTGTTTTCAGCAGCCGCAGTACCGTTTGTTTATCTGCTTTCACCTTGCACGTCCCCTTTCCGGTATCTCGGACGGAACCGCCGCAGACGCAGCGCGTTCGTCACCACGCACACCGAACTCAAACTCATTGCCGCCGCCGCAAACATGGGACTGAGTTTCCAGCCCAGCATGTGATAGAACACGCCCGCCGCCAGCGGAATACCAATGCAATTATAGAAAAATGCCCAGAATAAATTTTCTTTGATGTTGCGCAATACGGCGCGTCCCAATTGCAGCGCCGCCGCCACGCCGCGCAAATCGTCCCGCATTAAAATCATGTCCGCCGATTCCGCCGCGATTTCCACACCGCCGCCCATAGCAATTCCCACGTCCGCACGCATGAGCGCCGGCGCGTCGTTTACGCCGTCGCCCGCCATGGCGACTTTTTCGCCGCCGCTTTGCAGTGCGCGCACTTTTTCTTCCTTATCCTGCGGCAGCACGCCCGCAAACACTTCGTCCACACCGACCTGCCGCGCCACAGCGCGGGCGGTGCGTTCATTGTCGCCTGTCAGCATGACGGTCTTAACGCCCATATGCCGCAGGGTATCTATCGCCTGACGGCTGGTTTCCTTGACGGTATCCGCCGCCGCAATCAGTCCCAGCAGTGTTTTTTCTGTTCCGATATAAAGCGGCGTTTTGCCCTGTTCCGCCAATTCTGCCGCTTTCGCTTCCATGGCGCCCATTGCAATGCCTTGCTGCTGCATGAGCGCCGCGTTGCCCGCGCTGATACGCCTGCCGTCCAGCACCGCCGTCACGCCCGCGCCCGCAACACTTTGAAATTCCTGCACTGCCGCGGGGGTGATACCGTTTTCTTTTGCTTTTTCCAGCACCGCCTCCGCCAGCGGGTGTTCGCTCTGCGCTTCCAGCGCCGCTGCCGCCGCCAGCACCTCCTGCTCTGCCGCAGCGGCGGCGGGTAAAATATCCGTCACTTTGGGGTGTCCCTCCGTGATGGTGCCTGTTTTATCCAACACCACTGTTTTCACAGCGTGCGCCGTTTCCAGCGCCTGCGCTGTTTTCACCAAAACGCCCTGCTCCGCGCCTTTGCCGGTACCCACCATGATAGCGGTCGGCGTAGCAAGCCCCAGCGCGCAGGGGCAGGATACCACCAGCACGGCAATGGCGGAGGAAATCGCAAAGGACACACCTGCGCCCAATACCAGCCACACCACCGCCGTCACCGCCGCAATGCTCATCACCACCGGCACAAACACGCCGCTCACCTTGTCCGCCAGCCGCGCAATGGGCGCTTTGGTTGCGCCCGCCTGTTCCACCAGTTTCACAATCTGCGAAAACGTGGTGTCCTGCCCGACCTTTTCCGCGCGGAACCGAAACGACCCGCTGCCGTTCATGGTCGCGCCCGTCACCGCGTCGCCCGGCTGTTTTTCCACCGGCATACTCTCACCCGTGATGACCGACTCGTCCACCGCCGAACTGCCCTCTGTCACCGTGCCGTCCACCGGAATTTTCCAGCCCGGTTTCACCACAAGAATGTCGCCCACAACAACGTTTTCCACGCCGATTTCCGTCTCCTGACCGTCCCGCACCACCACAGCGGTCTGCGGCGCCATTTTCATCAGCGATTTCAGCGCGTCCGCCGTTTTGTCCTTGGAGCGTGCTTCCAGAAATTTTCCCACCGTCACCAGCGTCAAAATCATGGCGGCGGATTCAAAATAGACGTCGTGGCGGTATTGCTCCACCAACGCCATGTTTTGATGTCCTGCTCCGTATGCCACGGCAAACAGCGCCCACAGTCCATAGACCAGCGCCGCGCCGGAACCGACCGCAATGAGCGTGTCCATATTGGGCGCGCCTTTTATCAGCCGCCGGAAACCGTGTACAAAATAGCTGCGGTTCAGCACCAGCACAGGAAGCGTCAGCAAAAACTGCGTGAGCAATTGTACCGACGCGTTTTCCGCTCCCTCCAAAAAGAAGGGCTGCGGCAAGTGCAGCATGTGTCCCATGCTGACATACATCAGCACTGCCAAAAACAGAACAGACCATATCAGCCGCGTTTTCACCGCCGTCTGACCGCCGTCCTCCGGCGCGGCGGCTTGGGTCTCCGCGCTTCCCTGCGCTTTGGCATGATATCCGCCTTTTTCCACTGCCTTGCAAATTTGCTTTTCTTTGACCGCGCCCTCGTCATAGTCCACCGTCATGGTGTTTTGCAATAAACTAACGGACACGTCCTGCACGCCGTCCAGCTTGCCCACGGCTTTTTCCACATAAGAACTGCACGCGCTGCACGTCATACCCGTTACGTCAAATGTTTGTTTCATCTCATCAACCTCCCCACCCCCCTGGGGTGTATTTTCAGTATATCAAATTATGTTTAGTATGTCAAGTCTCTCCATTTTTTATTTGCGTTTTGGCAGCGAATATGCTATACTAGTTATCAAAGAAGGGATATACTATTTTTAGTATTCGACAGCAGAATTTCAGAAATGGAAAGAGAATGAGGTCTTATGGAAAAACAACAACAAACAGTGCCGCGCTGGGAAGCGGGCAGCTATGATATTGCGGTCATCGGTGGCGGACACGCGGGCTGTGAGGCGGCGCTTGCAAGCGCGCGGCTGGGCTGTTCCACGATTTTGTTCGCAATCAATCTGGACAGCATTGCCAACATGCCCTGCAACCCCAACATTGGCGGCACCGCCAAAGGGCATTTGGTGCGCGAAGTGGACGCGCTGGGCGGCGAAATGGGTAAAGTGGCGGACAGAACGCTGATTCAGTCCCGTATGCTCAATTCCGGCAAAGGCCCTGCCGTGCATTCCCTGCGCGCGCAGATTGACCGCCGCGCTTACGGACGCGAAATGAAACATGTGCTGGAAACGCAGCAGGGTTTGCACGTCCGCCAAGGCGAAGTGACGGATATTTTATTCGGTGAGGACGGCAGTGTACAGGGCGTGGCGCTGCAAACAGGCGCGGTGTTCCGCTGCCGCGCGGCGATTATTGCCAGCGGTACCTATCTGAAAGGAAAAATCATCATTGGCGAACTGCAATACAGCGGCGGGCCGGACGGCATGTTTCCGGCGGATTCTCTGTCCGCCTGTCTGCGGAACGCGGGAATTGAACTCATGCGTTTCAAGACCGGAACGCCCGCGCGCGTACGGCGCAGCAGTGTGGATTTTTCCGTCATGACCCCACAGGCGGGCGACGAGGAAATCGTCCCATTCTCTTTTGAAGATAAACAACCGCTGGAAAACAAGGTGTTGTGCTATTTGACGCATACCAATCCCGAAACGCACGACATCATTCGCCGCAACTTAGACCGTTCGCCGCTCTATGCCGGCATGATTGAAGGAATCGGCCCGCGCTACTGCCCTTCCATTGAAGACAAAGTTGTGCGGTTTGCGGACAAGCAGCAGCATCAGGTGTTCATGGAACCCATGGGACTGGCGACGGAAGAAATTTATGTGCAGGGCATGTCCAGCAGTCTGCCGGAGGAAGTGCAGATTGAAATGATGCGTTCCATGAAAGGGCTGGAACAGGTGGAAATCATGCGCCCTGCCTATGCGATTGAATATGACTGCTGCAACCCCTTGCAGCTACAGCCCACGCTGGAATTCAAACATAACAAGGGACTCTATGGCGCGGGGCAGTTCAACGGCACCTCCGGCTATGAAGAAGCCGCGGCGCAGGGGCTGATTGCGGGTATCAATGCCGCGCGGAACCTACAGGGAAAAGAACCCATTGTTTTGAAACGCTCCGACGCATATATCGGGACGCTGATTGACGATTTGGTGAACAAAGGCACGCGCGAGCCGTACCGCATGATGACGTCGCGCAGCGAATACCGGCTGTTGCTGCGGCAGGATAACGCCGACGAACGGCTCACGCCGCTGGGACACGAAATCGGGCTGATTAGCGAGCAGCGTTATCAAATATTTTTGGATAAATGGGCGCAGATTCGGGCGGAGGTGCAGCGGCTGAAAAAGACCACGCTTGCGCCAAGCGAATCCGTAAACGCCTATCTTGCCGAAAAAAATTCCACACCCATTTCCACCGGCATCAAGCTTGCCGATTTATTGCGCCGCCCTGAACTGGACTATGCGGATTTGACGCGCATGACGGATATGCCGCCGCTGCCCAAAGAGGTTTGGGAGGAAGCCGCGATTCAGGTGAAATATGAAGGGTATATCTCCCGTCAGGTGTCGCAGGTCGCGCAGTTTCAAAAGATGGAAAACAAAAAACTGCCGCCGGATATTGACTATACCACGCTCAAAGGTCTGCGGCTGGAGGCGCGCCAAAAATTGCAGGAGGTGCGTCCGCTGAATGTGGGACAGGCGTCCCGCATTTCCGGCGTATCCCCCGCCGACGTGACGGCTCTGCTGATTTATCTGGAGCAGGAAAAAGGCCGGGAATAGAACTCCGTCAATGATTTGTCTACACATAAACGCAAGGAGCCGCCATAAACAGGCGGCTCTTTGCGTTTATATATCACCAAATTTCGTAGAAAAAGAGAATTTCGTTCGTTTCTTCGTTCACTGCCAGACCGCGGGAAGAACCGTGGTTTCCAAACGGTGTGTCGCCGAGCAGGATAATTTCAAACGCGTCCGTCAATTCCCGTCCCTCCATGACGGAAATATCCGGCACCGTATAGTCCTGCCGGTACGCCTTTTGCTCTCCCGGCGGAATGACCGCCGCTGCCAGCGGTTCATATTTTTTACGGTATTTCGCAATGTCTTTTTCTGTGGTTTCATACATCAGAAACATACGAAAACCGCCTTGCAAAAACTGCGGATTTTCCCAAAACGAAACGTTCTTCGCTTCTTTGGGGATTTCCTTCGGAAAATGGCACATGGATTTTGACGGATAACCGTTTTGCCACAGCATTGCTCTGTATTCTCCCACGTCTGACGTGCCTTCCAGATATGTGTCAAAACCGCCTTTGAAGGCATACATCGCGCCAAAAACAAAATTTAAAATGATAGCGACCACCAGTGCGGCGGCAATAAGAATGTTCCACATGAGCGCCGTGCTTTTTTCCATTTTACCGCGCAGCCGCAGCGCATATACGCTTCCAAACAGCAGCAGCGGCAGCGCACAGACCAATACATAAATCCACGGAATTTGCCGCATATATCGCAGGACAAAATATATTTTATGTATTAGAAAGACTGCCGAAAGCACCGTTATACCGAGACAAAACGGCACTTTTTTTATTGCGGTTTTCACATTCATACCGTCACCCTCTTTTGCCTAATATCCGCAATCGTCCAGCTTCCATGGTGCGTCCTTGCTTTCCCGCACCAAAATCCAATTCCAATCGGTATATCGCATGTTGCTGCTTAGCCCGCCCGGGGCGTTGTCCGCCGTATTAAAATGAGAGAACAACACAATGACGTTTTCCGGCTGCGCACCGTTATATGCGCCTCTGCCGGTTTGCATATAGCTTTCTATCACACGGTTTGACTGTTTTTCCTCATACCACAATTCTGTAAGCGTGCAATTTCCGAATCCTTTAAAACTCTCCAGCACGGTATTGATTGCCGCCTGAATTTCTTCTGCCGAAAATTTTTCTGAAGCGGAGACCGTCAGCGTTGCCTGCTCCGTATTTCCTGCCGCTCTTATCAGCGAAAACAGCGGCGCTGTTTCTGACGCACAAATATCTGTTATATATAGCGGCTGCCGTCCGTCTTGCCGCAGCGATTCATCAGCAGGATAATAGAAAATATAGTTTCCGTGAATTTCCGCCGCGCCTGAAATACCGCTCAGCAGTTTCACTTGATATCCGTGCTGCAAATTGCACCGGTATAAATCGGCGGGACCCTCTTCCGGCGGCGTTTGATAAAACAAACGGCTGCCAACAATCCACAGTTCGGCTGCCCGCGCCGACCGGTATGCTTCCATTGATTCATAGACCGCGGTTTTGCTGTCGTAGCAGCCAATGCCTAAATACCGCAGCGGCGTTCTTTCATTCTTATATTCCGACATACCGTAATAAACCTTTTGGTCTGATGAAATATCCAGACAGGTCGTATAACCATCATAGATTGTTTTCGTTTCCCCTGTTTCCATGGAATATTCCAACAGTTTGTTATTATGCATGTGAATATAATAAATCTTATCGCCCATCACGCGGTAGTCGCCGCACGGACTTTCTATGACCAATGTTTCGCCGCTGCCATCCAGATTCGCCCGATATAAGCTATGTGTGCGGTCGTTCTGTTTGCTGTAATAAACATGACCGCCCGCAACCGTCGCCACTCCTACCGGAACCGCCGTGACTTGCTGTTCTTCTCCTGTTTGTATATTTTCGCGGCACAAATAAAACGCACTGTTATGATAATAGAGGAATCCATCTTCTACCTGCAAAGAATTGGTATATGCATGTGGTTCTTCTTCATAAATGCCCTGTTCCATGGATATTTTTTTGCCATCTGTCCACATCATTGCGGTTCCCAGCATCGCAATATTCTGATACTGTCTCGGCGCCTGCGTCCTGTCAGGATTCGGGTTTTCTATATACACCGTGTTGCTGTCGCCGTCCCAAAACACATCATAGCCCGCAGCTGCCGCAATAAAACGCAGCGGTACCATGGTTCTGTCCTGTACCATTTGCACCGGCACCGAAAGCTGCGCAGTGGCGCTGCCTAAATATGCCCGCGACGCGCCGACGTCAACTTTCACATACGCGCTGTCTTTCACAGCCGTCACCAGTTGCCTTTCCTCGTCCCAAGAAACTTCATAGTCCAGCGCTTCCATCACTTTTCGCAGCGGCACCATGGTTCTGTTTTCCATTAACATTGGCGGCACGTCAAACGAAATGGCTTCATTTTCCAGTTTCACTTGAATCGCGTCGCCGACAGGTTCCGCCGCCTTTGCCGGCGCAATACCGCCCACGGAAAACAGACACATTGCCAACACCACTGCACTTCCGAACCATTTCTTCATTACCATCACTCCATTCGGATTTTTATTTTTCATTCCGTCCCAATAGTTCGTCCAATGTTACGTCAAATAAATCTGCAAGTTGGAGCAGCTTGTCCAGTTTGGGTTCATATTTGTTATATTCATATCCCTGATAAGTTGCTTTTCGGATTCCCAACTCACTTGCCACTTCTGTTTGTGTTAATTGCTTTTTCTTGCGCAACTCCCGCAATCGCTGCGGAAACGGCGTTACCTCTTTATCAAATTCCACAGTAAGTGTTTCTCCGATTATTATATACTGAACACTCGTGTGCAAAATCTCCGCCAACAAAACAATCTTTTTTATAGATGGCTCCGTATGTTCATGTTCATAATTTGCATACCCATTTTCCAATAAACCCAAAAGTCTGCTCATTTGCCTTTGCGAAATATTCTCATTTTCTCTTAAATTTTTTAAACGTTCTCCAATTCCTTTCATTTTTTCACTTCCTATCTTAAATTTTTCCTGACAATAACCTTTAGTTATGTTATAGTATAGGTGTATTCATTTATCAGTCTTTTTTGAAAGGAATGATTTTATTATGTATCAAACATTTGAGGATATGCTTCAAGAATATCTTACAGAGCTTGTGGAATTTCCCTATGCCGCATGGCATAATTCGCCGCAATATCAAGAAGCTCAATTGCGCAGACGCCAAACCGAAAAAAGCATTCTTGAATTAATACCACCTAAACAGCAACAAGAAGCAGACATGCTTTTAGATGTTCTTGACTGTGACCGGTCGGCTGAATCCATTTTTTATTATCAATATGGCATTAAAGACGGTATCCGCATTTTAAAACTTCTAGGCGTACTATAAAAGTAAAGGGAAGCATATGCATGATATCTTATGCCCGCTCTATTTGCGCAAATCATTACCAGAGAAAAAATCAAAGGGGGGAGTAAATGGGGCAAAGAGCGAAGAATGTATTCTTCCAAGAAAAGTAAGAGGGGGAGACTTTGTGCAACGCACAAAGTCGGAGGACATTTTCAAGGAAGAATACATGCGGAGCGATACTTCGGCGGTAATGGATTTACGCAAATACGGGAAACAAGCATTTCCCGCTTGGCGCGCGTCCCTGCCTTTATTCCTTCACATATGCCTCGATTTCCGATTCCAATACATAGCTGCCTGGTTTCAATGTGTGGCAAATGGCGGGCAGCGCGGTATACGGATATTTCAAGTTGGTGTTCGGTTCCACGTCAATCAGCATGGGTTCGCCCTGCGCAGACGCAATGCTGCTGACGGCATAGGGATTTTGCGCCGTCACGCGGTGCGCTTCCGTTTCCGATTCCAGCCGCTCCGCGTCAATGGAAAAGCCGCAGTCATATGCTACGCATTCCCGCTGCACGGTCACAACGTGTCTGCGTTTGTGTCCGTGCGCCGTGGGCGTGAGCGTGGTTTCCACCACAATTCCCTCTGCCGGCGACCATTTTGACCAAACCACACCCTCCTCTATTTTCGTTGCGCTGCATTCCTTGCGCACGCGTATTATGCCGTCCACTTCAAACGCCAGCATACTGTCCGGCGCGGCTTTGCGTATCGTGTCATAGGACCGCGGTACGCTGAATCCAAAATAGGTGGAATAGGCAAATTTTGCATATTTTTCCGTTGCCTGCGCCGGATTGAAAAACGGGAACTTACCGGAGCGCAGCGCCGTCGTGTTATGCGGCTGATGCTGAAGCACCATGAACGCATGTTTCAAATATGCCACATCGTCCCGCGGCGGCATGGGCAGCGCTTTGGTACGCCAAAATTCATGTTCCTCCGGCAGCGCCAAAATGATAAACGCTTTGAGCGCCCAATAAGGCGACCCGGGCGCGTTATAGCCTTCCGCCATGTTCAAATTCGGATATTCATAGCCCACGGTCAAAATGCCCGCGTTGTCAAAAATCGGGCGGTTCAGCCAATGTTCCATATGCCGCGCAATGATTCCTTTCATCACGCCCAATTCAAAGGGCTGTAAACCGGCAAACACACACGCGCCCCAGAACGAACACTGCGCAAACCGGTACGTCAAAGACCGCCCGAACGGAATGCTCACGCCATCCTCGTCGAACCAATGAATAAACGTCTGCGCAAACTGCATGGCGCGGTCTTTATATAATTTGCTGCGCGCCGGATCTTCGTTTTCCATCACCTTGGCATAAATCAGGCTATAGAAATGAATGGCGAACGAAATATAGTAGTCCGTGTTGGGCGTGAGTCCGTCGCGATACCAGCCGTCGCCCAGATAGAATTTTTCAAAACGCGCAAACGCATGATTCATTTTTTCCTGACAATAGGGCGCGCCCACCGCTTTGAGTCCCAAATTCGTCAGCACGTTAAAAAACTGCCAGTTGTTATCCACCAACTCCAGTTCGTTGATTTGATTCAGCCACTGCACCACGTTTTCTTTTTCCACATCACTCAGCGGGTCATAGATTTTATCCGCCGCCATCACAAGCGCCAGTCCAATGGGCGCCATTTCCACCATACGCTGGTCGCACGGTTTAATTTTGCCCCAATATTCCGGATGGTCGGGATTTGTCCCGTTGCGCAGCCCTTCGCGGTAGATATGCGCAAAGATTTCGCCGCGTCCGCCGCCGCCCCAAAAAGGCGCCAGGCCCCACAACGGGCGTGCAAACGCTTCCATTTCAATGATATCACGGTTATAAACCGCGCCGCACGGCCCCAGCCGCAGACGCGCGCCGCCTTCGCTATAGTAGGGTTTCAAAGGTCCCGTTAATTTTTCCAGTGCAAACACAAAATCCGCTCTTGTTTTCCATTCCATTTGTTTCCTCTCCTTTTTCATACGCAAGCACAGGAACGTCAAATCCCATGTTTTTCCGCCAAATTTTTCTTTTCTTTAGTATAGCATAAAAGAGAGGTGTTTGCAACACGAATCACAGCAAACGCCCTCTCTTTTTCCTGTTTTTTACAAGTGGTTTTACTATATCAAATCTGCCGCGCGGCACATGGGAGTCAACGCCCCTATGCTTATTGCAAGGTATCCCGCGGTGCACTGCAAGCGTGGTTTTCGCAAATATAATACTGCGGTTTGTCCTCCCGCACTGCATAAGCGCGTGTGAACGGCGCGGCGCGGTGCAGCGTCTCCTCGTTTTCCGGCGTTTTGAGCAGCGCCGACGTATGCGGGTGCTGCGCCGCCTGACGTAAACGCTGTTCCACCGCCGTGTCCGGCGACGTACAGATGATTTCCTTGGACGGATACAGTCCATACATCAGCGCAATCAGGAAAAAGCTATAACCCACAGGATAGTCCTCCATGTTTGCCGCAACAAATTGCAGTTGCTGCTGCGCAGTGTCCTCCAGCGCCACGTTGCCGGTCAATTTGGACAGGCGAATCAGCGCATATGCCATGACGGAATTTCCCGACGGCAGCGCGCCGTCATAGAGTTCTTTGGGTCGTCCAATCAACTGTTCTGCCTGACTGCTGTAGTAATAAAACCCACCGCCGTCCGCGTCCCAAAACAGTTCCATGATTTGTTTTTCCAGTTCCACTGCCCGCTCTAAATAGCACGCGTCAAACGTTGCGCCGTAGAGTTCCAGTTGTGCCCACAGCAGATAGGCGTAGTCGTCCAGATTGCCCTGTCCTTTCGCTTCACCGTCCCGCCAGCGAACCCGCAGCCGTCCGGTTTCGTCCGTCAACTGTTTCGCCAAAAATTTGTCCGCCGCCTGCGCCGCTTGCAGATGTTTCTTGCTGCCCCAAACTTGATATGCCTGCGCAAGGGCGGCTATCATCAGCGCATTCCAGCCGGTCAGCACTTTGTCGTCGCACGCGATCTGCGCCCGCTGACGGCGGTATCCGCGCAGTTTTTCCGCCAACTCGTCTATGCGCGTATTTCGCTCCATAAAAAATTCGTTGTCCAACAAGTGCAGCACGGTTTTCCCTTCAAAATTTCCTTCTTCGCGCACGCCGAACCAATCGTTCCAGCAGCGTCCGTCCTCCTGCCCCAAAACCGCCAGGATTTCTTGTTTGGTGAACGTATAATATTTTCCCTCTTCGCCGTCGCTGTCCGCGTCCAGCGCCGTATAAAAACCGCCCGCCGCGTCCTGCATATCCCGCAGCACAAACTGAATGGTTTTTTCCGCCACTTCTCTGTAGAACCGGTTGCCGGTCTTGCGAAACGCCTGCACATATGCCATAATCAGCAGCGCGTTGTCATAGAGCATTTTTTCAAAATGCGGCACCAGCCATTTTTCGTCCGTGCTGTATCTGGCAAATCCATAGCCAACGTGGTCAAACAACCCGCCGCGATACATTTGCTGCAACGTTTTTTCCGCCATGTGCAGCGCTTCCGCGTCCTGTTCAATCTCCGCATAGCGCAGCAAAAAAATAAGTTGGTGCGGCGAGGGAAATTTGGGTGCATTGCCAAAACCGCCGTAGTCCCTGTCAAACATCCAGGTGAACAGTGACGCCGCCTTTTGCAGCACGCCTTTTGTGACTTCTGCCACGCCCGCGCGCGTATAAGGCCGCCGCGCAAGCTGTGCCAGTTCTAAGCCCTGTTGTTCCAGCGCGTCCCTGTTTTCTTTCCAATGTTTTGCAGCTTCCTGTAAAATTTCCATCAGTCCCGGTCTGCCGTACCGGCGGCGTTTGGGAAAATAGGTGCCGACAAAAAACGGTCGCCGCTGCGGCGTCATCAGAACGGTCAGCGGCCAGCCGCCTTGCCCTGTTGCCGCCTGACATACGTTCATATATACTGTGTCTATATCAGGACGTTCCTCGCGGTCTACTTTGATGGAAATAAATTCCTGATTCAGCAGCGCCGCCACTTCGCTGTCCTCAAAGGATTCGCGTTCCATGACATGGCACCAGTGGCAGGTGGAATAGCCAATGGACAAAAAGATGGGTTTATTCTCCCGCGCCGCGTCGGCAAACGCCTCTTTCCCCCATGGATACCAATTGACCGGATTGTTTTTGTGCTGCAAAAGATAGGGCGATTTTTCCGTGCCCAAACGGTTATATTGATTTTGTATGGTCTCTCGCATGATTCCCATTCCTTTTCAATCAGATTTTGTCTTTTTATTGTATCCTGTTTTGCACAAAAAAATCTGTTGTTTCCGGAATAGATTCGATATTTTTTGACCTTTTTGTATTAGTTTGCTTTTTTCACCCTGTATGTTCCGCATTTTCTTTCGCATTCTGCTCTTGACAGTAGGTAAAATTTGTACTATAATAAAATAAAGTCCAATCATTACCATAGTATTTTCTTTTTGGTACCAACTTTTTATCCGTTTACATAAATTTTGCATAAAATGATGGATTCAATATACTGTGTTTTCAACTTTTCAAACCCCCGAAAAGTGTTACCCTCTTTCCATCATTTTATATATACATAAAGGGGCTGCCCACCGCTTCAGTGGGACAGCCCCTTTATGTATCTGTAGCATTCGGAACCAAAGTTCCCTTCCATAAAATTTTTCATGAAGGGAACTAGGATTCCTGTTTTAAGCGAAACACCGCGCCGTCCGGCACCGGTTCTTCTTTTCCCAATTTCACCGACGAGGATTTATCTTTTTGAAACACCAGCGTATCGCCGTCTACCCGAAACGTATAGCGGCGTTCTCCGTCCTCTGTCGTCAGCACCACATCGCTTCCTTTCACTTCATAGGTGCCCAGCGGGAGGTAGCTCATCATCGCCGAATACATCATTTGAAATTTTTGACCTTCTTCCAAAATGACATAGGGGGGCAGTGGTTCCTCAGACGATTCCATTTCATATTTTCCCAGCTGCACCTGCGCCGGCTGCTGCTGCACGTCCTCCGTCTGCTGCTGCGTACAGCCTGCAAACAACAGAAAAACGGTCAAAACAGCTAACAGAATACTTTGTTTTCGCATCATAGTTCCTCCTCTCTCTTGCTGTGGGCATAAAGCATTATTTCAGCGGAATCACCATGTTCCAGGTTTTAGTGGCATTTCCGAATCCGCCTCCGTTTTTTCCGTCGGAGGTTGCAAAAAACAGATGTGTCGGACGACCGTCCTCAAACAAAATGAAGGGGCGTTCCAAATTTCCCATTTCACGCACCTGTCCATCGTCCCACAAAATGTTGCGGGAATAGAACTGGAAATCCCGTTTGACGTCCCAATGCACGCCGTCGCGGCTGGACGCATAAATACCGCCATATTTTTCGCCGCAGATTTTACCGTTCATATCTTTTGCCATCATGTTATAACCGTCTTCGTCTATCCAGATAAAGGGGTCTTCCACTTCCAGACCTTCTTCCTGAATCAACGGCACATTGCTGCACGCCTCAAACGGCCCTTCAAAAGACGCCGCTTTTGACACGCCCAGTTCCATTTTGCCGTGCAGATATTCCGGATAGGGCCGGCTGGCATATTTTCTGGTTTTATATACCATCAGCACGCTGCCGTCCGGATTCAGGCAGGGCGCCGGATTGGAAACAAAGAAATTATCAAAATATTCCGGACGCGTTTTTTGCACCGGTTCATCGCGGCGCTCCCACGGACCGTAGATGCTTTTGCTGGTTGCAATGCCGACACGTTTGTTGGCACGCGCCACAATCGTGCGGTAGCTGCTGTTGTCCAGTTTTTCACCGAGCGGAACGTCGGGAAATGGATGAGTTGACCCCATATAATAAAGCACATAAGTATCGCCGCATTTCATAATATGTGGATTGTGTGTGGAACGACCGTCCCAATACTCCGCGCCGCGCGCCGGTGTGACCACTTCTTTGAAGGTATAGGGCCCTTCCGGCGTCTCGGATTCCGCACGCACAATCTCCGATTCCATCAGCCAGCCCGGGTGCATCGGTAATGTGTTGCGCCAGCGTGATGCAAACATATGATATTTCCCGTCCGCTTTGATTACGCTTCCGCACCAAACCCAATAACCTTCCATGGCAAACCCTCCGCCTACCGGTGCGGGCAGCATTCTTTCTGACAATGTTCCTTTCATGAAATTCTCTCCTTTTGTCTCGTTATATTTTCCTATTGTAGCACAAAGTATTTTCCTTTTCAAGCATTGTTTATTTTTTGTCATTTTCTGTGTTTTCAAATGAAAAACCACATTTCTATGAAATAGGTTTATAGCAGCAAAAACAGGCGGGCATGTTTACCCGCCTGCTGTTCATTTTTCTGAACTGATTATTTCAGCAACCGATAGACTGCAACAATCGCCTGTTCGCGCAAGGTGTTTTCCTTGGGTGCAAACGCGCCGTTTTCCATGCCGTTCAGCAGTCCCAATTCTTTTGCCTGCGCCACTGCCGTGCGCGCCCAATCTGAAATATCCGCTGCATCTGTGAAAGACGCATCGCCGCCCGCCGCACCGGCAGAAGCTGTTTTCAGTTCATATGCCCGCACCAGCATACATGCCATTTCTTCGCGGGTAACCGGTGCATTCGGGTTTGCGTTGCCGCCGCTGCCCTGCACCAATCCTTTTTCTTTCGCCGCTGCAAACACGCCGGCATACCAATCGTTTGCCGCAACATCAGCAAACTCGCCATGATATCCGGTCTGCGGCAAGCCCATTGCGCGCACCAGCAATGCCGTGAATTCCGCGCGGGTTGTGGTTTGTGACAAGCCCAGCGAATCCGCACTCACGCCGTTGACAATGCCATTTTCCACCATCTGAGCGATTTCCTGTCCTGCCCAGTGTCCTTGCAGTTCCGCTTTCATGCCGTCTGTCAGCTTTGACGTTGGCGTTGGAATAATGGAACCGCCCGCTCCGGGTGTACCCGCACCGCCGCCATGGCTGCCGCCGCCAATGCTGCCTCCGCCAATGTTACTGCTGCCGCCACCGCCGTTACCGTGGCCGCCGTCCGGATTCACAGGACGCTGGCTCCCATCGCCGGGCTCCGGCAGTTTTGTATCGTCTCCCAAAAACGGCGTGCCGAAATAGATGTACGCACCCTCCTGTTGAAACGGAATATTTTCCACATTCGTGCCGTTTTCATCTGTATAGGTCACTTGCGTGATGTTTTTATCCGTATAAATCGCAATGTTTTTCCAAGTGCCGTCTCCGTTTTTCAGTCCGTCCGCCGCTGTGACATTGACAATATTTCCCTGCCACTGTACGCCCAAATCCTTGATTTCGCCGTCCTGCACTTTGATTAAATATTTTTCGGCGGCGGTGTCCACAACGTTGTTGCCGCCGCGGAGAATTGCCTGATTATTTGCGGCTCCTTTTTTCTCCACCAACATCAAATCAGCGTCTGTTGTGTAGGTACCTGCCGCCCGCTGTACGTTATCGCCGCGGTTTGCATAATAGGTATAGTTTTCCGTGCTGCCGGTATCCTGATCCAGCACTGTCATTTGGAATGCATTGGCTGTTTCCTCCGGCACGTCCAGCGTGAGGTTCTGCGTTGTCACGCTCTTGCGTTCCCCTCCTTTGACAGGATAGAGCACGGTGTTAAACGTTGTTGCGCCGCTGAGTTTCTTTTCATAGGTCAAATATTTTGCGTCTACTTCCGTTCCGGCATTTGGCGCATACCAACCGTCCGTGAGCTGCGCTTTGTCGAAAGCGTGCGCTTGGTTCACGGGCGCCAAAATGAGGTTCGCGCCTTCAAAATGCGTTGTCGCGGTATTTGTCACCGGATCCAGCGTCAGTCCTGCGTTGGGCAGGAAATGCCAGTTTTGGTCATAGGTATTTTCTCTGCTGTTGTCCGGCTCCACATAGTCCGTCACAATGGCAAAACCGTTCTTTAAAAACAGAATATCGCGGTAGTTGGTGAAATTGCCGCCGACTGCGGAATTGTTTTTATAGTTCACGGTTTCCGCCCGCAGGAAGTTATACATGGTGTTAAACTCCCGATTTTCAGGGTGCATACTCCCCTGCTGTCCACCGTTTAAGTTGACAATGGGATTTCCGGCAGGGTCGCTGCCGCTGCCGCCCTGTCCGCCCTTTTGACTCACACCGTTGATTTCAATGGTGTTATGCGCACGGGTGGAATTCAAAAACAGGTTCATGGGAAGCGATGGGGTATAGTTATGATACAGCGGGTCTACCAAGAAATGCTGTCCGTAGGCATAGAAATTCAGACCCAAATCATCATTTTGACCATGGGATTTCACGCCGCCGTCCGCGTTGATTTGCATGGCAATAGTATTGTTTGCGTTCATTCTGCCCCAATCGGAACGCAAAATCGCTTTTTGTCCAATGTCATAGACAATGGCGGTATATTCCGGTTTTTCTCCCTCCGCGCCGCCCGACGTTGCCCACATCAAATAGGGGTTTTTGGTGAGTTCATTCAGCGTGCCCCATTTGCCGGCATAGTTGCTGCCATGTCCATAGGCGTGTCCCTGCTGCCAGTCGCCCCAAGTCGGCGTGCTGGCGTTCATCAGATACAACGCATATTTTTCCATGAATTCCAGTTCTGCCGCGCTGAACAGTTCCTTACCGTCCATGCCGACCATTTCCGCATTGTTAATGGAATTCAGGAAGGTACCCAAGTTGAGGTCGGCATAGCCCAGTCCCACCTCAATGGAACTGCCGTCATCAAACAAATCTTTCATGACCTTATAGCCCAGACGGTGTTTTGCCGCCGCCAGCCAGCCGCCCTGCATAGACCCGGGCTTATTCGGGTCGGACAAACCGGTTGCCGGTTTGCCTGCATCGGCAAACTCCATGAAAGGAATCGTTAAGTTGAACAGTCCCTCCGCCTGCAGGGAACCGAAGTTATTCCCCTCCGAACTATTATTCCATTGTTTCACCAGATAGTCGTTTGTCATCCAAACGTTTTTTAGAATTGCCGTGAATACCTCCGGCGTCATATATTCGCTGGGCAGCAGCATATCAATCATTTCGGGATAGTATTTCGCCCGCTGTCCCAGATTGTGACAGCCGTCACAATTATAAATTGTGCCGATTGCCGCTTTTTGACGGACAATGGTGTTCATCAGCATACGGATTGCGTGATACGCATAGACCTCGCCGCCGCTTCTGCCCGTCTGTGTATAGTATAAATAGCATTTTGCAATGTTGGGCGCATACTGCCATTTGTTCATGTTGTCCGCCCAGGAAGGAATGGTGGTGCTCATGCTGGTCATGTGCGTCAAATGCGGCGCCATTTCGCCGTCATAGGAAAAGATATCAATGGTACGGTTCGACCAGTTGATTTCATTTTCCTTCCAGCCCAGTTCCTTGGATTCCCACAGCATAACGTCTTTGCTCACGCGTTCCTGCGGTGCGGCAGTGGGATTGTCGCTTTTCACCATTTTACCGTTTACCTTCAGCACCGCGCTGTCAATAGAATCTCCCGGTTTCAAATCGGAAAAATCAAACAAAAGATAAGCGCGTTTGGTATACTCATCCGCTTCCGCCTGCGTGCCGATAGAACTATAGGATTCCTCCACGCGCAGCGTTTTTTCCGAACCATAGTTTTTCGTCCGGTTGCCGCCCGCCATAATGGTGGCGTCCGCAATGGGTCTGATGGTTCTGGTGTTGCCGTTGACCGTCAGTTCAATGCGCGGCCCTGTTTCGCCCGCTTCTCTGCTGTCGAACACAGCTTCATAGCCGTCTTTTTTCAGCGCAATGATGTTGAACGCTTTTTGCGTGGTGACAGCGCCGATTGCCGCTTCCACGTCTTTGCGCACATCTGCTTCAAAAACCTGTGTTTCCGCTGTCATGTTCCATTTTTCCACCGGTTCGCCATAGCCCCACAGTTTAATCAGGTTTTCAAAAGTTGCCTGTGCAACCAACCGTTTGCGTTTGTCGGAAACAGCGGCAAGACCGCGGCGGTGTGTTTTGAACGTATTGCGGTAGTATTCCAGAATTTCTTCCTTCGCCGCTTCATAGTCGCCGCGTTTGGCTGCCGCTTCCGTGGCTGCCAAATCAGAAGAATAGCTATAGTCAAAATAGGGTTGTTTCGTCCATGCGCTGCCGTCCCATACGCCGAAGAAATCTGCGTCCTGAATGACTTGCGGGTCTTGCATCAATTCGTCATATTGGTCGTATTGGTCAATGGTGGACTGAAAATATTCGTCCTGCGTCATTTCCTTCGTATCCGGCGCCACCAGCGAAGTCGCCTGAATTTGTTCCGCCACTTCCTGTGATTCCAATGTCATTTCTTCCTCCGATGCACCGTCTTCCTGCGGTAACACGCTGTTTTCCGTCTCCGGTTCCTGCGCAGCCGGCAGTGCCGCGTTTTCCAAAAGCTGCTGCATGGTCGTCTCCTGCTGCGCCTCCGGTGCGGGAGCAGTTTCCTGCTCCTGCGCACCGACAGCGCCCGCCGCGCTTACCATCATGCAACCGCTTAGCAATGCCGCTATCCATCTATGATTTTTCATTGCTTTCCTCTCCTTATCTGCCTATCTTATCGAGCACCATGCAAATCACTTTTGCACCTTGTTCTCTTGTTGCAGTGTCTGCCGGCAGGAAATTGCCGTTTTCACCGTTTAAAATGCCCAGCGCTGCCAACTGCATAACCGCTTCCTGTGCATATGCGCTGATTTGTGCGCTATCGGCAAAAGTGACGTCCGCCGTACCGTTCAAAATCTGCGCTCCGCTTTTCTCCAGCGCGCGGCATATCATGGTCGCCATATCTTCTCTGCTGACATATTCTCCTACGCCGAATTCCGTTTCGCTGATACCGCTGACAATGCCTGCCTGTGCCGCTGCCGCGATATAGGGGCTGTACCATTCGCCCGCCGCTACGTCGGCAAAATCTGTATTTTGTGTACTGGTGTCCAGTTTGAGCGCTGTAACCAGCAATTTCACAAGCTGCTCCCGCGTCAAATGACCTTCGGGGTCAAACGCGCCGCCACTGCCATTTACAATGCCTTGCTGCGCCAACCGTTCTATATAGGGATAAGACCAACGCTGCATTTCCACATCATAGAACCGCGTCTCTTGCGGCTGTGGCTGCGGACGAACCGTGTTTTCCGGCTGAATCACCGGCACCTGCATTCCTGCACCGCCGCTGCCGCCGGAGACGGAACCGCCGCCACCTCCACCGCCGCCGGGGCTCTGACCGGCAGCCGGTTTCGTTCCTTTGACCGTGTGGTATACCGTGACCGTTTCTGATTTATCACCGCTTCGGAAGGTTGCCGTCAGCGTCACATTTTGGTCATCGCTCTGCCGCGTTACATGCCCCTGCGCGTCCAGCGCCGCCGCGTTGTCGGACGACCATTCTATTGTACTGCCGAATTTTGTCGCCGTAGGCAGTACGATATCCGTCGTTACTATTTTCGGATTGGTGTAGGTAAACGCTTTCACATCTGCCTGCACGCGTTCCTCGTCCGTTGGCATGGAATACAGTTCTATTTCATATATCTTCACAGGCATTTCGTCCTGCTGCGTCATGCTAAGACGTACATAGCGTGCGCCGGTCAATGGGAAGCGAATTTCCTGTCCGAACGCCAAAGTATTCCACTGCGTCGCTTTTGTATAGTTTACATTATCGTTTGACACTTCCAAAACAGCGTTTCCGATATTGCCTTCCGCGTAAAGCACAGCATGTGTGAGCAATTTCTCACTGCCCAAGTCCAGTGTCACCGCCGCATTTTTCGCCGCCACAGTCCACGCGGTTTCATAGTTTTTGTCCGTCACTGCAACAATGCTGCCTTCCAGCGCCGCGACATTCGCAGAAGGACGCGCGTCTGCCGCCATGTTTTCCAGCAGGTCTCCCTCTGCCAAAACCGTGAACCGGAATGTCTTTTCCGCAGACAGTTCGCCGTTTTGGAATTTCGCCGTCAGCGTCACAGGATGGTTTCTGCCTGCCGGACGCGTCACTACGCCTCCTGCCGACAGCACCGCCGCATCGCTGGTCGTCCAAGTCACCGTCGTCCCGTTCGGCAACGGTGAGGACGGCAGATTCAAGCTCTCTGTCAGCTTATCCGGCTCCTGCGCTGTTAATGCTTCATAGGTCACAAGCGCAACATCTTCCGTGAATCCAATCCGCGCGTCTCCTGTCCACAGGACAGTGAAATCAAAGGTCTTGGAAAGAGACAGTCCCGTCTCATCAATTTTCGCCGTGAGCCGTACTGTTTTTTCTGCATCCTCCGGTCTTGTTATCGTTCCGTCTGTTCCTATCACGTCCGGCATATCGGATTCCCAATGAATGGGTACGCCGCAGGGCAATGCCGACGGAAGCGTGAGGTTTCCAGTTATCATTTCCGGTACTTGCTGCGTGAGGTCTGCCGCGCTCAATGCGCTGAATTCTGCCTCAATCTGCGCCGCATAGTCCGCGTCATATTCGTAGACTTTCATGCCTTTGGTAACGATATACGCGTCTTTGTCGCCTTCTTTTCCTTGATAACTCACCTGTACACCGCCGATACCGCTGCCATAGGACGGTTTATATGTTTTCTGGGAAGCAAGCTTGCCACCGCTGACATGCTGGAATGCCCCTGTCGCCGTGTCATAATAGATACCAATGGTTTCCTCTTTGCCATGCGTGTGGTTAATCTTTACTTCACTATCAATCCAGTTTCGACCGCTGCCATTGTTCGCCGCCAGTCCCAGCGTATTGCTGGAGCGGAAAATGAACAAAGCTCCTTCGCCATTTGTGCTGTTTAGCACAATAACACGTGCTTCGCCTTTTTTCATATCCGCTTGCAGCGTCATTTCCACATAGTATTTTTTGCCCGGTTTGATTTTATCTACAAAATTCAGCCGCATATCGGGGCGGTTGTTACTTGGCACTTCATTGTTTGTCAGCTGACCGAACCGTACGCCGCCACCCTGCGCTGTAGAAGAAGAAACGCCGTCTGTAATCTGCGTAATCGCATAGGTGGACGCGCCGCGCGGGTCTTCCACTTTCACGTTTTCCACCAGTTTCCAAATTGCCTTTTCGTCCGGTAAAACCGTGAAGGTGAAATCGCGCGTTTCTGTCGCTGCCGCCGCGCCCGCTTTGGTAAACGCCGCTTGCAGCGTCACTTGCTGCGCTTCCGTCTCCGGACGTGTCACCTTTCCGTTTGCCGCAATTGCCGTTCCGCTTTTCACGCTCCATGCCACGGTGGTACCACCTTGCAAGGGGCTGACCGGCAGATTCAAGCTCCATTGCACATGCTCTGCGTCCGGATTCGCGCCCAACAAATAGGCCTCCGTCACGCTTGCAATATCTTGCTGGAACCACTCTTCCGCCGGATTGCCGGATTCTTTTTTAACCGTGAAGGTAAAGGTTTTCTCCGTAGTATACGTATCGCCCGGACTGGTGAACACCGCTTTTAGCTGCACCGTCTGGTCTGCGCCGTCCGCTGCCGGACGCGTCACTTTCCCTTGATTGTTTATCCATTCGCCGCCGCTGACAACACTCCATACGACTTTCGTCCCTTTCGGCAGCGGTGAGGCGATCAACGTCAAATCGGAAACAACGTTCTGCGCATCGGTGTTCGTGCCCAGCAGCGACTGCTCTGTCACGCCCGCCACTTCCGCTTGAAATTCCGCTTCCGTTAAATCGCTGACGACCTGTTCTTCATATTCGTAGACTTTCAACCCTTTTACAATGATATAGGCGTTTTCATCACCTTCATTCCCCTGATAGCTGACCTGTACGCCGGAAATACCGGTGCCATAGGACGGTTTATATGCTTTCTCGGCTGCAATCGTTCTGCCACTGACAAACTGAAATGTATTTTGTACCGTGTCATAATAAATACCAATGGTTTCTTCGCTGCCGTGCGTGTGACTGATGGGTACTTCGCTTTGTACCCAATTTCGACCGCTTCCGTTATTCGCCGCCAGATTCAGCGTGTTCGATTTATTGAAGATGAACAGTGCTCCTTCGCCATTTGTGCTGTTTAGTACAACAACACGTGTTTCGCCCGCTTTCATATCCGCCTGCACAGTCATTTCCACATAGTATTTCTTGCCTGATTTGATTTTATCTGCAAAATTCAGCCGCATATCGGGACGGTTGTTGTCCGGCACCTGACTATTCGCCAGCTGTCCGAACCGCACGCCGCCGCCCTGCGCTGTGGCAGAGGATACGCCTTCCGTAATCTGCGTAATCGCATAAGTGGACGCGCCGCGCGGGTCTTCCACTTTCACGTTTTCCACCAGTTTCCATTCCGCTGTTTCTTCCGGCAGAACGGTGAAGGTGAAATCGCGCGTTTCCGCCGCTGTCGACGCACCAAATTTGGTAAATGCCGCTTGCAGCGTCACTTGCTGCGCCGCGCTCGGGCGCGTCACGGTTCCGTCCGCCGCAATTGCCGTTCCGCTTTTCACGCTCCATGCCACGGTGGTACCGTTCGGGAGCGGGCTAATCGGCAGGTTCAAATCCCATTTCACATGTGCCGCGTCCGCGTTCGCGCCTAACAGATAGGCTTCCGTCACGATTGCCAAATCCTGCCGAAATTGCTCTTCTATCAATGCCGCATCTAATTTTAGAACGGTAAAGGTAAATGTTTTTTCTGCCGTATACGTGCCGCCCGGAGAAGCAAACGTTGCTTTTAGCTGCACTTCTTGGTCTGCGCTGTCCGCTGCCGGACGCGTCACTTTTCCTTTGTTATCTATCCATTCACCGCCGCTGACAACTGACCAAGTCAGCCGCGTCCAATTTGGCAGCGGCGAGGCGGTCAACGTCAAATCTTCTGTGATATGCTGCGCGTCCGGATTGTCTCCCAACAAAGACACCTCTGTCACGCTATTCACGTCCGCTTGAAATTCCGCTTCGTCCTCCACTTCTTCAAACGGCGCGCCCGCCAGACTGTCATATACCTCGAATTCCCAGATACTGGGGCCTTTTTCGCCCACTTCCACAATGCGGTAGCGGACATAAGCTGCTTTCACGCGGTCAAAGCTGATGTCATAGGTACGCATACTGCTGGGACAACTCTGCTGATATTCTTTTTCCTGTACCGGCAGCTCCTGTCCGTCCTGTTTGACCGCTTTCCAGTTTTGCCCGTCATCTGATACTTCTATGATAAACTTGGTGACGCGCCCTTGGAATTCCTTAATCGTGACTTTATCAAACGCCGTCCGTTCCTCAAACCGAATGCCTGCCCATACGCCGGCGACCGCTCCGATTTCCAGTCCCCAGTTGGACGACCAGCGGGATTCGCCGGAAGTGCCGCCGTCATTCAATTTTGCTGCCGAAAAGCGTGCTTCTGTGGTAGACTTTTCCGGATCGGAAATACCTGTTCCTTTTGCCACTGCCAAATTGGTGTCCGCTGTGATAATGGATACGCAGTATACTTCAAATTCCCAGATGCTCGCGCCGGCTTTTTCTCCCACATTCACAATATAGAGCCGGACAGCTTTTGCTTCCACCGCGTCAAATGTCACGGTATTGGCGACGGAATGCGCCGAATTCACTGTTTCTTTTGCCTCTTTTGTCTGATTCGCAAGCGCTGCGCCGTCCTTTTGCACCACGTTCCAGTTGCCTTCTGCGTCCATATATTCCACTTTATATTCCGTAATTCTGGAATCATATTCATAAAAAACAATTTTATCTATTTTTGTCGGTACATCAAATTCCACGCCGCACCACTGACCAATATTGTTTGCCGCAACACTCCAGTCAGTCGTCCAACGCATATTGTTTGCGCCGGAGGTGATTCCATCATTTAGTTTTTCTTTGCCGTATCCCGAATTGAAGTCGCTTTTGGTAATCGCCGTTGCTCCTAATGCCAAATTCTCGTTCGCCGCGCTTCCTGCCTGCGGAACCGCTACAAGTCCAAGCGTCAGCATAAACGTCAATAGCAGTGCCCCTAACCGTTTCCTGTTCATTGTTTCCCCATCCTTTCTACGCGTCAGCGGACAATGACGCAAGCTTTCACGTCGTCATTCGGCATGATGATAAACAGCCGGTCTGCGCCGCTGCCGTCAGAACCTACCGGAATCGCTTCCCGCAGCGCCGCCGGACGGATTTCCTTCGTTGCTTCTTCATAGAGGAAGGTTGGCGGAGTATTACGCTGCGCAATGCCAATCGCTTCACTGCTGCCGTCCAAATCAATGGTCGCTTTTATCACCAATATGTTTTTCATCACGTCAATTTCGTCAAAATCAAGACTCTGTAAATATCCGCTGATTTGTTCGTTATCCGTTCCCTGATACCGGTAGAAAGTGCCGACGCCTTCGCCAAAGGAATAAATCTTTCTCACATTTTCAATTTTGTCCTGACCGTTTTTCACAAAATAAATCAAGTCGCCTTTTTTCAAATCGGTGATGGCGCGGTTTTTGTCAATGATGTTGACCGTTTCATAGGTTTTTTCGCCGCTTTCTTCCACAATGGTCACTTTATATTTTGTTTCCATGCTTTCGTCCGCATATTTGCGCAAATCTTTCACCATACCCAGTTTTGCCTTGTTGATGTCAACGTTGGACGCTTGGTTTGCATCCATGGCTTCCGTCACCACCAGCAATTTCACTTTTTTGGTTATCGGGTCATATTCATAGCCCTGCGCATTAAATCGCCGTGAGCTGTCCGTGTTGTCGATACGCACCTGCACCATGTAATCCTCATCATTGTTCACCGTTTCCGGCAGGCAGATTACTTTCGTGTTTGCGTCAATGGCGAAACTCTGAATATTGGTGATACCGCCGAACACTTTATCGCGCACGTCATATTTGATTTTCTGTCCTATCTCGCCGCCGCGCAGCTCAGCCGATTCAATGGAACGGACTTTACCGTCCGCGCCCAAGGTATATTTCACTGCCAGTCCGCGGGTGGGGTCAATTTGCTGTGCCAAATTGCTTGCGCCAATGCTCCGCCCGTTAAACGAAACTTTGTCCGCCACGTCCAAGATTTCCACTTTTTCGTTTTCACACACCAAAACTTTGATTTCGTTTTTGTCGTCTTTATTTTGTTCGTTCTTTTCAATGTCTTCCTGAATCAGTTTTCCGGTTACCATTTTAATTTGCGTGTTTCCGAATCCGCCTTGCTGTCCAATCTGCGCAATGTAGCCATAGAGCATGGAAGAGGAAAGTTCCTTGGTCTGCGCCACTTCGCCGCGCCAATCCAGATATGCTGTGACGGAATCGCCGACTTTGACATCTGCTATCACCGCGTCGTCGGCTTCATAGAACGTCCCGCCAATCACCATACCGTCCTCTGTGATTTCATCCACGGTTCCTTCCACCGTTTCGCGGCACACCACCAAGCTATACAGCGTTTTATATTCATCAACGGTGACGCTGATGATGTCGTCCTTTTGAATATCTTTCACTTCCAGCGTTTTACCGTCTTTGTCTTTGATGTGATATTTCACGTCTTTGTTTTCTTTATCTACATTGATAAGACGGCTGCCGTCCAATTCACTGCCCGGCATGAGATAAATCAAGTTTTCGCGCACTTCTTCTACCTGCACGTTTTGGTATTCGTCAATGAAAATCACGTCCGCCGCTTCGTCTCCGGAATTGTCAATCAAGGTGATGGAACCTTTTTCAAATTGCAGCGCGTTTTCCGTATAGATTTTAATGATCATGCCGTTTTTCACAATCACCGGCTGCAGGGCAATGTCAAACCGTTCTTCCCGTTCATTTTCGCCATAATATTTTATCTGAGACATTGTGGTGCTTTTGATGTCATCCTCCCGTAGCGTGACAATGTGGTTGTTGCGCGTCGGTTTCACGCTCACCAGCGTATAGCGGTCGTCTTCGCCGCGCACGGCATAGAAATCCACTTCCTGTCCCAGCAGCGCCGCCGCATTTGTCCCGCCTACGCGGTAGATGATGCCGTCAATCATCACTTCGTTGTCTTTCATGTTTTGCACCGGCACGTCCAGCCAAGTATCCGCATTGGCGGATACGATACCTTTTGCTTTATAGGTTGTTTCATCACTGTTTTCTTTCATGTGGCGTCCGCGAATGGTTTCCCCTTTCGCCACTTCGTAAATCATCTGTCCGTCCTGTACAGACTGCACCATCAAATCCATATCCAGCGCATTATACAGCAGTTCCACCAAGTCGCCGCGGGTAAAACCGTTTTCCTGTGAAATATTTTTCAGCAGTCCGTTTTCCGCCGCAACCAGCATGTGCCCTGTCGGGTATCCGCCGCGTCCGTTTGCCACTGCGCCATATCCCAGCGACACCACTACGGTTTTCACTGCTTCTTCCAAGCTGATAGCATTGTCCGGTCCGAAGGTGCCGTCGCCATAGCCGTTCATCAAATCCATCTGCACGCCAAACGATACTGCGCGTGCATACCATGCGTCTGCGGGAACGTCTGTGAAATGTTTCTGCACATCCGCAATCTTCGCCGCTTCGTCATATTGCAAAAACTTCAGCAGCGCTTCCATAAATTCCGCGCGCGTCAGCGGCGCATCCAATTTATAATCTCCGTTTTCATCTCCCTGAATAATGCCCAGCGAGGTGACGTCAAACAATGCTTTTTCTGTCGCTGCCTGTGCGAATCCTCCTACGCCGAGCAACATGCAAGCGGTCAGCGTCATCACAATCCATTTGATATGTTTCATAGTTTTAACCCTACCTTTCTCTCCCTTTTATTACAGTATTGCCATCAAGCGGTAGAGTACCACCGCCGCCTGTTCCCGCAGCAATCCTGTCTGCGGCAAAAACTCTCCTGTTTCATACCCTTGTATGAGTCCTAATTTCACCGCCTGCGCAACCGTTTCACGCGCCCAGCCGGAAATTGTCTCTTCGTCTGTAAACGCTGCACTTTCCTCTGTCTCCGGCAGTGTTTTTCCACGGTAGGCATAGGCTTTCACCACAATTTTTGCCATTTCTTCCCGCGTGATGAAGTCGTTGGGTCGGAGCAGCCCATCGCTGCCTTCCATCAGTCCCGCGTCCGCCGCCGCCAAAACAACGCCGGCATACCATGCGTCCGCCGGAACATCACCGAAGGTCGGACGATAGTCCGCCGCACTCAGTTGCAGCACCCGCGAAAGCATCGCGGCAAATTCGGCGCGCGTCACGCCGTCCGCCAGCCGCAGGGAAATACCGTCACCTTGTAAAATACCGCGGTCTACCATTTCTCCCAGTTCCGCCTGCGCCCAATGTCCGCTTAGTTCCGCTTTCATGTCCGGCGTGGGCAGCGGCACCGGTTTCACGTTGGTATCGCTAACGATAGGCACCTGCATACCGATTCCACCTGTTCCGCCGGAGGAACCTCCGCCGCGGTTTCCACCGCCGCCGCTGCTGCCGCCCGTTCCGCCCGGTGTTCCGGTGCTGCCGCCGCCTGTTCCTTCAACGCCAACCGTATAGGCTCTCATGTCACTTGCCTGTTGATACTGTGCATCAACGCGCAAATTGATGACTTTTGTCTGTGCGCCGTATGTTGGTTTCAATATATATACATCGCCCTGCCGTTCCAGTTTCATTAAATCTGTGTTGCTGCTCGTCCAGGTGAGTTCTGAACCAAAGATACCGATTGCCGGCAACACGTCCATGTCTATGAATGCCTGCATATACATTCCAATCACCGCTAAGTCTCCCTCCAGCACCTGTGCTGCTGTCGGTGCATAGCTTCCTGTGATTTCGGCAAACCCTGTGCTGCCTTTTTCAAATGCCTCTATCTTGATTTTAAGCTGTGTTGTCTCGCGCAAAGCGCAGGGCACCGTCAATTCTTCTCCGATTTCCGTACCTTGTGCAATCTGTTCATAATCGCCGAGCTTGTTTTTCGCTTCTATGCTGAATTTCGTAATTTTTCCGGTGCTTTTCGGCGCTTCAAACAGCGTCAAATGCGATACCACCGTTTCCTGCGGAAAATCAATGGTGATTTCATAGGGTTTTGTGCTTCTGGTAAGGTACGCGGTATCGATATCCTCATCCAGCAGGTTTTCTATTCCGCCGCCGGATACGCTTTTTCCGGTTGTTTCCACCGCCGCGCCCGTCAATAAGTTACCGCCGCCAAACATAATGCGGAAGGATTTTTCAAACACTTCACTGCCAAACGCCGCTGTCACGGTTAATGTTGTAATGCCGGACTGCGTCGTGTCTATCGCGCCCGTTTCGGGATCTACCCCCGCTTCGTTGCTGCTCTGCCACTGTGCCGGCGCGGCAAGCAAGGTCTTTGGCAGTGCAAGGTCTTTGGAGACGCACATGGGTTTTTCATCGGACAGTTTCGTAAAATCAAACTGTTCGTTTAACAATCCCACTGCAAGTTTGGGACTCATACGCACCTGCGCACTGTGGACGCTCAAACTGCCGCTATCTCCCGCCGCCCATATTTTGTCCAGCGCGGAAATGGTATTCATGCCTTTGACGTTATGTACTGCGGTTTTCCAGCCTGTTCCCTCATCTACCAGCGCATCCATTGTACCTGTCACGCGGTTGATTTCAAACCGGAATTTCACATGCGCTCCCTGCGCAGGATAATTGCCTTCTTTGCGCCACAGCCGCATGGGCGAACCATATGCTATACTATAGGTATTTCCTGTGAACTGAATCTGCGCAAACGGCGCATTTTCTTGTCCGAGGGATACCACCATGTTCTGCGCATTTTGTGCGGATACGTCCAGCTCTGCCGCCAAAGGCGCGTTCAAATCAAATCCGCTCTGTTGTTTCAAATCCGCTGTCCAAGGCTCTGTCTCTACCGTGACAGGCTCCTGCAACACTTCTAAAACCGGAATGTCATCTGCTGCCGCTTTGACCGTCACGGTGAAAGAAATTTCCACCGGCGGCACCTCTGCCATGCCCTGAATCGCCGCCCGCGCTGTAATCGTCACCGGCGTATCCTCCGCCTGCCGCGTCACTTCGCCGGTCTGCACATTTATCACATCAGGTTTGTCGCTTTCCCACGTCACATCTGCCGTCAAGTTTCCCGCTGTCGCGCTATCCGGCAGCGGCATATTCAAATTTCCGGTGATGGCATCGGTCGGTTGGTCTGTGAGCGCGGAGGCATTCACAAAATCCGCAAACTGATAATATTGCAAATAATCTCCCGCCGCGTTTGTACAATAGATTTCCAGTTCCCAAATGGTGGGGTGGTCGGTATATGTATAGACCTCCAGTTTGACATAGCGCACACAAGCCACAGGAAACTCCAGCGTTGTGTTTTTATTGCCTCCCGAAAGCGTTCCGCTTTTCAGTTCATTCCAGTTTTCGCCGTCCACGGAACCCATGATTTTATAATCCTGAATACGTGCCGACATTTCATATAGTTTCATTTGGTTAATGGGTTTCACCGCGCCAAGGTCAACGCGAACCCAACGGCAATCCAAATCCGGCGCGCCGTCCGAGGAAAAGGACGCCCAGCGGGTATCCATTTTGCCGTCCACTATTTTGGATACGTCATAGGTTGCGGAGTGTTCGCTGCTCGCTGTCACCGGACGTTTCAGCGCCAAATTATCCGTTGTTGTCATGGCTGCTTCCGTTCCGCCCGATACGGTGATTTCGTAAAAAGTGGGTTCCGCACTCCATTCCAATATATTGAACCGCACATATCTCGCATCTACTTTTGAAAACGTAATCTCCTTATTCGTGCCCATGCTGTCGCCTTCCGCCGCAGTCGTCCAAACCAAATTGTCCGTCGATACTTCTACGGAATATTTCAGCACGCGCGACTGATATTGTTGGAAGGTCATCTTGTTAATGGCTCGCGTTTGTTCCAAGTCCACTTGAATCCAATATTCCGTCTCGCCTGCTTTGGACGCCCAACGGGTGGAGGCATCGCCGTCAAACGCTGCGCCCGCACTCCATTTTGCATCGTTCCCATAGATGCTGTTTGTCGTCGCCGGTTTTCCCAGCGCATAGTTTTCCTCCGCCGCTGCCGCCGGCAGGAAAAACATTCCTGACAAAAGCGCTATGCATAAAATGAATCCAATCCCTTTTTTCATGTTCTGTTTCCCTCGCTTTCGGTTCGTTTCTTTTTTTTGCCTATTTCGCTTTATCTAACATATTCTGATAGATTTCTATATACCTTGCAAGCCCCAATTCATTCAGCCGTTCCACATAGGCGTTCCAATCTGTTTCCAGCGATTTTTCTCCGCTGACAAACGCCGCCATGGAGCGTTTCACTTCACTGTCGATTTGCAGTCTGAGCTGCGTAAACTCATTATATTGATCTGGTTCAAAAAAGGAATCCCGAACGCAATGGTCTATGCCATATGGTTCATAAAGTTCCTTGGTGACTTGATACATCGTCTGTTCCGTTTGTTCTCCCGTCGGTTCCACGATAATACCCAACCGGATTTTTTCATCCATATAATAAACGCCGATATTCATCCAGCATTTGTTTTGCATCACGCCAAACGGCTGCAGCCGCGCCCAAATTGCCTGACCGCCGTCCAGCCCTATTTCGCCTTCTTTGGCATCTCGCCAGCCCACGCCTTCAAATCCGTTTTGTACCGTGAGCGTTCCTTCTTTGGAATAAAACCAGTCCAGCCACCGTATGGCGATTTCCGGCGTTTTACATGCTTTCGTGATGTTAGCAGACCATTCCACCCGTCCATTGTTATACATTGGCGTCTGCCGCAAACCCGATGGTCCCATGAGCGGCGGAATTGCCGCATAGTCCTGATAACGGTTGCTGCCGCCCTCCACGTCCGTGAAAATGCCGTACCACAAGGCAGGTACTGCGCCGACCGTTGCCGTTTCGCCCTCTTCTACCATGTTTTTCAGTCGTTTCCTGTCCATAATCGGGCTGTCTCTGTGCAGCAGCCCCTCGCTGTATAAACGGTTCAAATACCGCAGTCCCTCACGATAAGCAGGCTGATTTGCCGTAAAGATTGCGGTTCCGTTTTCCTGCATGACTTTGGAACCGTCATAATATAGAAACGCATTCATCAAAAATTCTTCATAACCGTTGGGTCCGACTTCACTCGTTGCCGCCATGGGAATTTCATCTTTCACGCCGTTTCCGTTGGGGTCGCCGTCCCGAAACGCAACCAACATCCGGTAGAATTCTTCCGTGGTCTGCGGCACGCTTAATCCCAGCTGTTCCAGCCACTGCCGGTTGACCCACATTTTGCTCGGATAGCGCGTATGATATACGTTATTGACTCTGGGCAATCCAAAAATTTCTCCGTCCGGCGTGGTAATACCTTTGCGGATATCCTCTTGTTCCTGCAAAATTTGTTTCAGGTAAACGGAATGTTCTTCAATCAAGTCTTTCAAGTCCAGCAAAACGCCCTGTTTCCCGTAGACCGTTTGTTCCAATTTGCTGATACCGCTGTCCATCACGATATCAGGATAATCTCCCGACGCAAACATCAGGTTAATCGCCTGCGCTTGGTTGCCGCCCGCAATCTGCCAATCAATATGTACGCCCGTTTGCTGTTCATACCAAAGTGTGAATTCATTGGTGGACAAATCCTCTATATATTGCGGTTTTGGCAAATACACACTCATTGTCACCGGCTCTTTTGTGACAGGCGCCGGCGGCTGTCCGCCCGTTTCCTGTCCCGCTCCGGTGCAGGCAGTCAGCAGCCCTGCCATTGCCACAGCAGCGGCAAGCCATTTTCCTCTTCTTTTCATGGTGTTCCCCTCCCGCTTTTCCGTTCTCTTCTTGTCTTTTATTTTACTACATTCCCATACACCATACAAGAAACAACTCTTTCCAAAACCGTACAAATCTTCATTTTTTCCGATATGCAAAAAAAGACCTGTTATGCTCAAAATCCGCACTCATAGGCATTTTAAGCACTTCAGGTCTTTTATATGGCAAATCATTTTAGGCTTTTGGCGCGCCATGATATCCGCTTGGGCTAACGCCCATTTTTTTCTTAAACGCACGCCGGAATGTCACGTCGTTGGCATATCCCACCATGGCGGAAATTTCTCCGATTTTGTGCGCGCCCTCCTCAATCAACCGGCACGCCTGTTTAATGCGGAGCCCTTCCAAATAGGTGGAAAAGTTTTCTCCTGTTTCTTCCTTGAAACAGGTGGAAAGATATTTTTCGTTCAAATTAAATTCAACGGAAAGCTCCGTGAGCGACAGTTTGCTGTCATTATAGTGCTCGGCAATGTATTGCCGTACCCGCTCCATCACCACGGCGCTTTTGCTTTTCTTTTGCTGCGCCGCAGCGCTGCACAACTGTTTCAGAATTCCACCCATTTGTTCAAACACATCTGTGATAGACCGACCGTCGTCCGGCGCCGGAATATCAATTGCCGCTTCCGCACTGCCGCCAAGGTGTAGCGCGTCCTGCACTTTGATAATGGTGGACGTGATTTCCTGCGTGAGCTGTTCCACCATATCCGCCGACAGCGTTCTGCTTAGGAAATTTTCATGATAAATCTCGTCCAGTGTCTGCACCACTTCTTCATAGTTGCCGACAATGGCATAGTTATACAGCCGCGTTTCCAGTGCGAGCGGATAATAGAACACATTGCCCTCCTGCGGCAAATCGTCGTACCACAAAACGCTTTTCCTATGACCAATCGCATTGTATTCCACAACTTCGCGCGCCTGCCGGAATCCGTCTGCAATTTCAGTGAGCCGCTGTGCCGGTCGTCCCGCGCCGAATATCATGGGGATATCATAGGGATAACTCAGCGCAGTTTCAATATGCGATACCACCGCCGCCACCTGTGTTTTCGCCGCCTCTCCCGTTTCGTCAAGGGACAGCAGCACCGCCACGCCACGCGCGCCCGCGTCACAGATATAACAATAGTTTTCAATAATACTGTATAAATTGTCTTTCACAAATTCTTTGCCGCTGCGCCCGCCAATCTGCATACGGTATTCCTTGCCCAATCGAATCAGCAAAACGACCTGACATGCGCCGCCCAGCGTCATGTTGTTCTTTTCCAGCGCTGCGCGGGCTGCCGGTTCTTCTTTATATTCTCCATGCAAAAGTCCGTCAATCACTTTGGACTCAATATATCCCCGCTGCTCCTCAATTTGACTGCGGAAGGATTCGTTGGCGGAAATCAAGTCGGATACGCCCTCCTGCAACAAGGAAAACTCTGTTTGTTTCAAATTTTTCAGCGAAAATTTCTCTGTCAGCTTTTTTCCAATAGACCCCGCCAGCCGGTGGAACTCTTTGCTGCGTTTATAGGTGATATAGATACATACCGCCATACCTGCCAGCACAGTCAATGTATAAATCAACAGCAGCAGTGCGTTAATGAACCGCACTTTTTCCAGCACCACTGCTTTGGGCACCAGCAATACCACCTGCCAGCCATTGCCCACGCTGGTCTGTTTCATCAGATACATGCTTTTACCGTCCACTTTGTATTCCGATTGCAAGGATTCTCCCTCTAGCTGCTGCAAATGTTCCAAAATAAAATCCCGATGTTTTTGGTCGGAGGAAAGCAGCAATTCGTTTTTGTTGTCCAAAATATACAGCGCGCCCTGATTGCCGCCCAGCAGACTGTCGAACAAACTCATCAGTTCGCGGCTGTCAATAATAACATTCACCTGTCCGCGCATCACGCCGGAAGCGAGCAGCGGCGCCGATTGCGTATAGGTAATGGCATTGCAATTTTTGTCATTCACCAACATTTGCTGCGCCGGCTGGTATCCGCGCCGCCAATCGCCGCTTCGCAGCGCTGCCGCCCATGTTTCTTCCGTCACGCGGTCAATCACCAGTCCATTGCCATAATAGGTATCTGCGCCGCGGTAAATTCCTGCTTTGTCAATCACAACGTCCAGCGGCTGATGGTATAGATAAATATTTTTCACCCAATTTTCATCAAACGAATAGGAATTCAGCAGCCGCTGAATGTCCATCAGCTTTGTCACATTACCCGCGTCCCGATAGAAAAAATCCGCCATTTCCGCGTTCATCAACATGCTGTCCACAACTTCTTCAATTTGGCTGAGCTGGTTGTCAATCAACTCCATGTTGTTTTGCAGCACAATTTCATAGGACCCCAGCGTTTCCTCCTTATATTGGCGGACAATTGCCTGATTTGCTAAAAATACCGTGATAATCGGAATTAACATCACACCAAGATAGGGAATGATAAAACGGACAAACACTTGCAGAAAATCCCGCGGAACACTTGTTTTTTGACGCATTTTCTCTCCCCTCCCTGTTTTGGCATTTCTTTTTTCATCTATCTCTATTATACTGTCTTGTACTTTTCCTGTCAAACATTTTGTAAAAATAACTGTATTTACCTTTGTCAAGTGATGGTTTATCTGCTTTTTGTTTGTTTTACCTTACTTTTTGTTTGTTTTTTTACGAATTGTATCTTGTGTTCCACTGCCTTTTTTTATATAATGAATTTTGTAATTAAATCTACGGAAACATCCGTTGATTTTTAGGAGGAAATATTTTATGAAACAAATTGATGAGCAACAAGCGGCTGCCAAAGCTGCCGCAGCGGGATTTTGGGCAAAATCCATGCAATCGCTGGACGACCGCCTTGCTTGGTGGCGTGATGCACGCTTCGGCATGTTTATCCACTGGGGCGTTTATTCCATTGCCGGCGGGCTTTGGAAAGATTGTCCGCCGGTCGGTTATGGCGAACATTTAATGCGCGCCTGCAAAATTCCCAAATCCGAGTATGTGGAAGAATTGGTGAAACCTTTTGACGCCTGCTGCTTTGACGCAGATGCATGGGCGGACGCCGCCGTGCAGGCAGGCATGAAATATATGATTGTCACCGCGAAACACCATGACGGTTTTGCAATGTATCCCTCAGACGTCTATCCTTATGACATTCGCATGACAAAGTGCAAAGTCGACCCCATGGCGCTGCTGAAAGACGCCTGTGCGAAACGCGGACTGAAATTCGGCTTCTACTATTCCCACGCCTTTGATTGGGAACATCCCGACGCGCCCGGCAACGACTGGGAATATGACAATCCGGGCGGTGACAAAAATTTGCACGCCAATCCGGGTGAACTCTGGTTCACCTCTCAGCCGGAACGGATTGCCAAGGCGGCGCGGTACGTTGACGAAAAGGCGATTCCGCAGATTCTGGAACTGATTCAAAGCTATCATCCCGATTTGCTGTGGTTTGATACGCCGCACAAGCTGCCGCCCTCGGAAAATCTGCGTATTTTAAAGGCGATTCGTGAGGCAGACGATAACATTATCGTCAACAGCCGTATCATCAATTGCCCTGACAAATCCTACCGTTCTTTTGCGGACTATCTCAACACGGCAGACCGCCCCGCGGAGTTGTTCCCCACCATTGGCGACTGGGAGGCAATTCCCACCACCAACGAATCCTATGGCTATTCCAAATTTGACCATTCCCATAAACCCGCGTCCCACTTTATTCGTCTGCTTGCTAAAATTGCCGCGCGCGGCGGCAATATGTTGATGAATATCGGTCCCAAAGGCGACGGCGCTTTCGACGCACCCGACGCCGCTATTTTGCGCGGTATCGGCGAGTGGCTGAAACAAAACGGCGAAAGTATCTATGCGACGCGGCGTTCCCCTTTGTTCTCTCAGGCTTGGGGCGAAACAACACTGCGCGGCAACACGTTGTATTTACATATTTTTGATGTTCCCGAAACCCGAAAACTGATTCTGGGCGGATTCGGCAACACGATTAAAAGTGCGCATCTGCTGACGGACGGGCGCGAGATTCCGGTGCAGCGGCTGAACTACTATGACCACGAATTTCTGCTGCCGGAAGGTGAACTAAATGCGGCGGATACCGTTGTGAAAGTGGAATTTGCAGGAGAAATCGTTGCCAAACCGGATTTTTTCCTGCCGGCAGACCGCCCCTTCCATTTACGTTCTTTTGACGCGGCTATCAGCGCAGGACTGCGCTATGGCGACGGCAAAACCAACAGAGACTACGTTTTCCATTGGACAGATACCGCGCAGTTCGTGACATGGAATATCCGACTGCCACAGGCAATGCGCGTGAAAATTGATGTTTCCTATCTTGCCCTGCATACGCCGGGCGTCAGTGGAACTGCTGATATGACAAAAATGCATGATTCCGGCGGTACCTATCTGCTCTATGCAGGCGGAGAAATGTTCCGCGCGCCGGTACGCCTTGGCACGGACGCGGCTGTCCCGATGGTCGATTCCTTTACGGTATCGCTTCCCGCCGGCGAAAGCACATTGCAAGTACGGGCCGAGGAAGTGACCGGACTGGAACTCATGAAACTGTTGGGACTGCTGATAACGCCGCTGGGCAGCGCACAGGCGCAGACCGATATGGAAACAGATACCACCGATACCGGCGATTAAGGCACGATAAGCGGTTCGGTTTATGTCTTGATATATCTCAACCGCATGTGCCATATGCGGCTTGAACCGTCCATTGCATGTTTACAGAAAATGAAAAAGCGTGTTTTCATTTGGGATTTCCAAGCGAAAACACGCTTTTGATTTATACTCTTAACCATATTTTGCAGTTTTCACAGCCTGTACCGCCGTGCAAACTGCCTCTGAATTTCACCCAGTTTCCGGTACAGCGTGCGCCGCAGTTGGGACAAGTGAAGGTATATTTCCCCGCTTTATTTTCCAGTCCTGCTTGTTTAGGCATAAGAGAGTCAAATCTCATGCGCCATGCAGGGAAAATTTTTCGTAAATGCAGCGTCAAAGAACCGCTTTCCATACGCCCAGTATGCAAAGGAACCTTTTCCTTGCCTTACAAAAAATTTTCTCCTGCATGGTTCTATGAAGTCCCTAGGAGCAGATTTTTCTGTAGGCAAGGCAAAAATACGCAGGAATACTGACGTATTTCAAGTATTTTTAACGTAGTATACAGGAAAATCTGCCCAAGGGACCGCATGGGATTCGGCTCTCTTATGCCTATTTGCTTCACTGTCCGCCTGAAAAAATTTTCTGGTGCACTCGACCGACTGCCGGTATTCTTCGTCATGTTCCATTCTGTAGCGGAATTCCTGCAAATCTGCTCTTGCAATCGCTTCTATTTCCCTCGCCAATTCCTCTTGTTCTCTTTTCCGTGCTTCCCTTCTGCGTTTCCAAAAATTCAGCATGACGCGCCCTCCTTTAAAATATTGACGACCGCAATATTTTTTCGTTCTGCATAGGCAAGTGTGTTTCTTGTCCCGCCGCTCACGCCGTTATACGCCGCAATTACGCGCCCCGAACGGTCTACCATCCATGTGTTGCGGATTTGAAAACAGGCTGGGCTGTAGTGTGTGCAGATATATTCTGTGAGGTCGCTTTCGTCTATGATGTCACGATAATTTTCTCTGTCCGCCGCATTCCAGCGGTTTTCAAAGCCTTCAAAGGGCGACGCGCAAATCAAATGGAGTTTGGCATTGCGTCTGCGCTTTTTCAGCACAATCTCCGCTGCCCATAGGTCAATACCGCGCGCCATGCCGGTGATGAAAGTGGTATATCCTTCCTCAATCGCCTGTTCAATCGCTGATTTTAGTAATGCTTTTGCCTTACGTTCTGAAATATTCAGTTTTTCCGGTCTGTGTCCCGTGAAGCAACACCTGTGCCGCCGCAGTTCTTCTTCTCTCATATGAATCACCCTTTATTTCTTACTGTTACAGCCGGCACACATTTCTAAAGTCGAGCCGACACCTTTATCGCACATACTATAAGCCCAAGCAGGTGAATCGTTCAGTTCTCTACTAAACCACAGGCTTTTGCATAAACCTTGACAAATTCAGAAGCATATTGAGATTGTTCATTTGTCATTTGCTTTAAATATTTATGTAATTGTGTTTCCACATTGCTTGTCCTGATACCAAACAATAAATAGTCTGCTTCCACCTCAAGCACCTCGCAAACGTCCATTAATTTAGCAATTGATAATCCGCTGACGCCGCGCTCAATGTTGCTGACTTGCTGTCCGCTGCAAATTCCTGCCCGCTCCGCAAAAATATCTTGTGTCATTTTTCTCTTTAGCCGCATCTCTTTTATTCTCGCGCCAATAGCGACATTGATATTATCCAATCTTTTCATGCTTCCACCCCACTTCGTCTCATAGTATTTATTATAATGTCGCTACCTTGATTTTTGAATGTGTTCAAAACTCGACAAATAAAGCTATAAATACTGAAAATTATATAAATTTCTATATATCTATATTATACCATATGAGCATTCAAAAAGTGGTTGCTAATAGTTTTTATTTATGTTATAATGCAAACAATAAGTAGTTACATGCAAAATAACTGTCTTATTTGGGAATATGGCATTCAAAAATATTACACTTTTTCTGTCCCCAGCCACTTCTATCATATTATTTTAGATAAAAACGAAATGATTGTCTGCACCACAAATGTATTGCAAAAGAAAAAGCTGTAGAGGTCTGACCTTAAATCAGACGCTCTACAGCTTTGTTTTATCCTCTAATTCTTTACAGAATACCGAATCTTGCCGCGATTTCCAAAATATAATACGAAGTTTCTATGAGTCCGCCGATACAGGGCACCCATTTTGCAAGCCAGTTTTTGATACCGCCCGTATCTTTCTTTTTTATCGGCTCCGCCGCCTCGTCGGCAAATTTCTGAATCGACCTGTCTGAACTTGCTTTCAGTGCCGCTATCTCCTTTGTCAACCGTTCCCAGTCTACGTTTTCTGTTTTTGTATGATTGATAACAGTATACGTTGCGCCGTTTCCGATATTGATAATACCGGAATTTTTCTGCATTTTTATGTCCATCAGTCCATACCCTCCTGATTCACTATATGTTGCGCGTTATCTCCAATAACGATAGCCCCTTCATTCGTTTCCATCTGAATATGATGTTCTGTCAGATTAAAAGTGAATGGCTGCTGCTGCGCCGCATCATTGATATTGTCCCGGAACGTACGCAAATTTTCCTTTCCAATCTCGTCAAGCGCTTTGAAAATGACAGATTGTCCCGAATTCATTTCAATCACCAGACCATAGTTTTCCGGAAAATCTCCTTTCTCCGGCGGCTCATGGTTATAGACAATCTTTTTCCCTGCTGTGAGGATTGCGGCAAGAACGCAAACAGCGCCGATGCCGACACAAAACATGCCGGCTGTTTTTACTGTCATGTTTTGTTCCACGGCATGTCCCGTCTGCCGTAAAAAAAAGATTCCGAGCAGAAAAAGGCAAATGGCAGCTATTATGAAAATGCACAGTCTGGAATTTTTTCTGTTCTTTTCCAAAATCTCGTAAATTCTTTTGCCGTCTTCATATTTTTTCAAATCATCTTCATATTTCTTTTTCTTCCGATTAAAAAATTGAATCATATACATTCTTGAGATGTTGGAAACTCTAATAATATCGTCTCCATACCGCACGCTGTCACGGTCAATTCTCACTTCATTTGTGGCAGACAATCCAATCCCCTCCTTCCTTTCACAGCACAACCGAATACCAATTATTTCCTATATGAGACATTATACTACAAATTTTTCAAATTGTCTACCACATTTTACCTTATAATTGCGACTATTCCTTTATCAAAGCAACAGATATATTGATTATGTGGTTATATTATCAGTACAAATTGTCTCTTGCAATGAATCAAGTTATATGATACTATAATTGATAACTACTACTATCGGCAGGAGGGAATGGAGATGAATGCAGGGGAGCAATGGCTGCAATGGGCGGTGGAACTGCAAAGTCTTGCGCAGGCAGGTCTTACCTATGGAAAAGACGTTTACGATAGGGAACGCTATGAACGTATTAGGGAAATTTCAGCAGAAATGGTCTCGCATATGTCCGAGATTCCGCTCAAGAAAATAAAAGATATTTTTTGTAATGAGAGCGGATACCAAACGCCAAAGCTGGATACCCGCGCAGCTATTTTTAAAGAGGAACAAATTCTTCTTGTGCAGGAGAATAACGGTAAATGGTCGCTTCCGGGCGGCTGGTGCGATGTGAATGTTTCTGTTGGTGAAAATACCATAAAGGAAGTGAAAGAAGAATCCGGACTGGATGTGGTTGCTGACAGAATCATTGCAATTCAAGACCGCGCAAAGCACAATCTTCCGGTTTATGCATATGGCGTATGCAAAATATTTGTCCAATGCTCCGTCATTGGCGGACATTTTGAACAAAATATTGAAACAACACAGTCCCGCTATTTTTCGGAAAACGCTCTGCCGGAACTTGCAACAGAAAAAAATACGGAGACGCAAATTAAAATGTGTTTTCATGCATACCATTCGGACAATTGGCAAACATTATTTGATTAACGCAGCATTTAATACACTTTCCAAAAACAGTTTGGGGCAGTATTTATATGTTAAGATAACCGAATTTTTCTAAATTTGTTGCTTTTTATCTGTTTTTGTGATAGTATAATAGCGTTATCACTTTTGCCAATTTATAATACTGCTATTTGCATAAAGGAGTGAAGTAAAAGATGAATTTTGGTAAAGTTATTAAATTATTTTTGTTAGATGGCTCTCCTAATGGCAGATGGATATGTGAATTATCGAATTGGACGGGTATAGCATACAAAATTCCTAGGAATATGATTAAAAACAGTGAAAATCGAAGTGAACTGAAATCCCCAGGTGTGTATTTTTTATTTGGATATAATGAAGATTTAGAAAAACCTCTCATATACATAGGTGAGGCTGAAGATATTCTAACAAGATTAAAACAGCATATTGAAAAAAAGGATAATTGGAATGAGGTAATATTATTTATTAGTAAAGATAATAATTTAAATAAAGCCCATATCAAATATTTGGAACATGAATTCTATACTGTTGCTAAAGAATGTGATAGATATTCAATCGATAATAAAACGATACCTACAAAATCATCTGTATCAGAACCTGATAAAGCTGAATTAGAAGAATTTATATATAACTCAAAAATGCTTGTTAATGCGTTGGGTCATAAAGTATTTGAACCCATATCCGAAAATATTATTTCCGATAAGACTCAAAATCCAACATTTTATTTACCTGTTGGTAATGGAAAAGCGATGTGTATTCAAACTTCTGATGGCTTTGTACTTTTAAAAGGTTCTCATATCCATAAAAAATCAGCAGATTCTCTAAATATTGGCGCAAAGAAAAAAGTCGAAGCAAGTAGGCTAAATGGCGAAATCACTAATGATATTTTACAGAAAGACAAATCGTTTTCAAGTTCTTCCGCAGCCGCCGCATTTGCTGCCGGCTATAGTATAAGCGGACCACAACAATGGAAAACATCTGACGGAAAGACTCTTAAGTCTTTTGAAACAAAAAAATCAAATTCATAATTCCTATGTCACAATTAAAAAAATGGCAGTATTATATTTACTTAATACTGTCATTTTTTGTTGCACATAAATCCAGAATCCGCCCCCATCACCGATAAATAAAAAGTTGGGATTTCATTGGAAAGCCGAACCATAGGGATATTTAAAGATTTTTGTATTTATATTTTTGTCAATACAAACTCGCAAAAGCGAGTTTGTACTAAAATGCTTCATTATTTGTAAACCGTGCGGTTTCATTATTCATAAAAAAAATCCTATCTCACGACAGGATTTTTTCTTTTGGTGACCCGTACGAGAATCGAACTCGTGTTACCGCCGTGAAAGGGCGGTGTCTTAACCGCTTGACCAACGGGCCTTATATTTTATTTATTTCCGGATTGTTATATATCGTGATGAACTTCTCTTTCTAACCAAAAAATTACGCAGTCCTTTTGGGGTTCGCTCTCTGTTTGTCCAAAAAGACATGAGATTTTATTCGGACTTATCTCTATTTTGTTCTGATTTTGTTTCTCTATACACCAAAATCCATTCTACCTACAGGAATGTATTCTCTGCGTATCATGGATTTTAAAAAATGATAATCTGTTCGATAATAAATTCTTTCTCAATCAAAAAATCTATAGAAACTATTTTGCTGCAAAAAGAAAGGGCATTCCTTTGAAAGAAATGTAATTCTCTTTGCAGCAAAACAGTAGTTTTTTGGTAGCGGCAAGTGGACTTGAACCACCGACCTAACGGGTATGAACCGTTTGCTCTAGCCAGCTGAGCTATGCCGCCATATTATTTATATCACCATATAAGTAGTATTTGTCTTTTCTCTCATATCCACTTTTTTCTCTTTTCACGACAGCACTTTGACAGATACATGATATCTTCTATCTTTCTTATCACAAGCCATCTTTCTTCTATCCCAGCTTTTCTGCGACAGTATGTAGCAAATGCTTGTCCTTACATTTTTTCAGTCGCAATCAATCAAGAATAACAAAGAGATATAGACATGACAAAAGAAAAATCCTCCTTATATGGATGATTTTTCCTCTCTTTTTTGAAAGAAAAAAGAGAACGGAGCTGGCAAATACCTAATTTTCCAGGCAGTCGCCCGCCAAGTATCGTCGGCGTGAT
>CAMNSU010000002.1 GCA_946555455.1 uncultured Clostridia bacterium
AGCACATAGGCTATCCGATTCGGTATAGCCCAGCCCAATATCGCTAAAAGGGCGCCCACACCCACGCCCAATACTATCACGGTTGTAAAAATAGACTGTAAGATTTCTTTGGTTGATTTTCGTCCTGTTTCAATGGAAAACAGCGTTGCACCGCCCATTCCGAGCAGCAGCCCGCAAGCGCTAATCACCATATATGCCGGTATGGCAATGTTCAGCGCCGCAAGCCCTGCGTTTCCCACGCCGTTTGCAATGAAATAGGTATCCGCCAGCACATAGCAGGAAATCCCCAGCATACTGCAAATGCTCATAGAAACGTATCTCAAAAACGACCGCGCCAAATTTTGCTCCATCATTTTTCTCTCCTTCCTATATTTTCCTCTTTTATGGATAAAAAAAATCGTCAGGCTTTACGTACCCCGACAGATACTTTCTGCCGCGCCTGACGATACGATTTACAATATGCCTTTTTCGGGCACAGGCGGAACGAACGCAATACCGTTCGCCTTCACCATGCCGAAATACGCACCTGCTGCCCGGCGGCAGCAGCGTGCAAAGGCTCTATTTTTTATGTTTTTTTTGCGGTAACGGAAGCGGCTTTTAGATAAACAGCTTGTCACAACTGTAACTCTGCCGCATTTTCTCCCATTTCATATCAGGCATGTTCCACCGGATTGGTCAGCGTTCCAATGCCCTCAATTTCAACAGAAATGATGTCCCCTGCGTGCATGGGACCAATACCGGACGGCGTTCCTGTTGTTATCACATCGCCCGGCAGCAGCGTCATTACAGAGGAGATATAACTCACCAGTTCCTGCACCGGAACCAAAAACATGGACGTATTCCCCTGCTGTCTCACCACGCCGTTTTGCAGCAGTTTCACTTCCACCTGATTGGGATTGATTTCATCGGTAATGATAGGACCAATCGGACAAAACGTATCAAACCCTTTGGCGCGCGTCCACTGTCCGTCTTTCTTTTGCAAATCCCGCGCCGTCACGTCATTCAGACAGGTATAGCCTAAAATATATTCTTCCGCCTGTGCCGGCGTGATATTTTTTGCTTGTTTTTTCATCACCACCGCCAGTTCTGCCTCAAAATCCACCTGTGCCGACTGGGGCGGCAATACAATTGCCTCTCCATGCCCTATCACTGCGCTGGCAGGTTTAAGAAACAGTACCGGGTCGGCATGTGTTTCCTCACCCATTTCCTCAATATGCTGCCGATAGTTCAGCCCCACCGCTACCACTTTGGAGGGACGCGGCATACCTGTCATCTCTATTTGCTCGGGCGGTATCACTTCTCCCGTCCGCGTCCAACTGCCAAATGTCCCTTTCAAAAGCGCTGCGCCTTGCGGCTCCAACAACGCCGCAAAAGTTTCCCCGCGCCATTTCACAAACGTCATACGCATATGTCCCGCCTCCTACCAATCTCTCTATTGCAGTTTCGGCATTTCCACGTCCATCAGGTCGCATATCAATTCCCATGCCTCTTGTCGCCCTTCGCCCGTCTGGCTGGAAAACGGCAGCAACACATCATCGTCCGTAAGCTGCAAGGTATCATAAATCAGTCCCAGATTTTCCTCCACCTGTTTTTTGGACAATTTATCAATTTTTGTTGCCACAACCACAGCGAACCCATGCCGGTGACGAATCCATTGCAGCATTTGTATATCGTCCTTGGTCGGCTTGTGGCGGCTGTCCACCAACAAAACAGTCTGCACTAACTGACGGCGCGTGTTGAGATATTCCTCCATCATATGTCCCCAACGCTGTTTTTCCTGTTTGGACACCGCGGCATAACCATAGCCGGGCAAATCGACAATAAAAATTGTTTTGTCCAGATTATAAAAGTTAATCTGCGCTGTTTTTCCAGGTGTTGAACTGGTTCTTGCCAATTTTTTTCGTCCCACCATTTTGTTGATGAAAGACGATTTTCCCACGTTAGACCGTCCCGCAAACGCAATTTCCGGCATACCTGTCTGCGGGTACTGCGTTTTTTTTACAGCAGAAACCGTAATATCAATATTATGCAAATTCATCAGAAGTCCTCTTTCCCGTTTAAATTTCGTCCATCATCACAGCGCCCTGTCCCGGCACTTTAGAAATGATGGGCAGTTCCGGCTGGTCTTTTTCCACATGTCGTTTCGTGCGGTAGGACGCTTTTTGGAACACTTGCGCCGTCACTTCGTCCATCGTTTCCACCGGAATAAATTTCACGTTTTGTTTCACAATCTCCGGCAAATCCGGTAAATCTTTCATATTCCCCTTTGGAATTACCACCGTCTTTTTCCCCGCCTGATATGCCGCCATGGATTTTTCTTTCAATCCGCCAATGGGCAGCACCCGTCCGCGAATGGTCACTTCGCCCGTCATGGCAACGCCGCTTTTCAGCGGTCGGTTCTGCAAAGCAGAAATCAATGCAGACGCAATGGTAATACCGGCAGAAGGGCCGTCCTTAGGCGTCGCCCCTTCCGGCACATGGATATGAATATCCTTTGTCCTATAAAATGCGCTGTCAATTTGCAGTTCTTCCGCGCGCGAACGGATATAACTAATCGCAGCAAGCGCCGATTCTTTCATCACGTCGCCAAGCTGTCCCGTCAGTTCCACCTTGCCGCTGCCGTCCATGACATTTGCTTCAATACTCAACGTATCGCCGCCTACAGCCGTCCACGCCAGTCCACATGCAACGCCCGCTACACCGTCCGTCTCCTGCACTTCTCTCTCATATTTATGTTTCCCCAGCAATTTTTCCAAATTCCGCCCTGACACTTTAACACTTTTTTGTTTCCCTTCCAACAACATCTTTGCACTTTTGCGGCAAAGCGATTGAATCGTCCGTTCCAGTTCACGCACGCCCGCTTCCCGCGTGTAGTATTCAATGATTTCCTCCACAGCAGACGCTTCAATTTTGAGCTCGGATTTCTTCATACCGCACGCTTCCATGCTTTTGGGCAGCAAATAGCGCAAAGCTATTTGCAATTTTTCCGCTTCGGTATAACTTGTCAGTTCAATCACTTCCATGCGGTCTAAAAGCGGTCGCGGAACCGTTTCCAGCGTGTTTGCCGTCATCAGGAACATCACATCAGACAAATCAAACGGCAGTTCCACATAGTGGTCTTTAAATTGATAGTTCTGCTCCGCATCCAGCACTTCCAGCATAGCGGCGGCAGGGTCGCCCCTGAAATCATTCGACATTTTATCAATCTCGTCCAACAGAATCAATGGGTTTTTTGTTCCCGCCTGCTTGACAGCGCTGATAATACGTCCCGGCATGGCGCCGATATAGGTTTTTCGGTGCCCGCGAATTTCCGCCTCGTCCCGCACGCCGCCCAAGGAAACGCGTACATAATTGCGCCCCACAGCGCGAGCAATAGATTTAGCAATGGAGGTTTTCCCCACGCCCGGCGGTCCCACCAGACACAAAATAGAACCTTTTCCTTTGCCTGACAATGCTTTCACTGCCAAGTGTTCCAAAATTCTCTCTTTCACGTCCTCCAGACCATAGTGGTCTGCTTCCAGCACCGTTTTCGCCTGCGCTAAATCCAGATTTTCTTCCGTTTTTTCCTGCCACGGCAGCGCTAAAACCAAATCCAGATAATTTTTAATCACACCTGATTCCGGCGTCATTGCCGGCATTTTTTTCAGCCGCTGCACTTCCTGTGTCAGTTTTTCCCGTACCTGCTCCGTAAACTCCAGCGCGCTGATTTTGGCTTCATATTCTTTGATTTCCGGCTGGTTGCCTTCCCCGAGTTCTTCCTCAATGACTTTGAGTTGTTCGCGCAGATAATATTCCTTTTGATTCTTTTCAATCTGCTCTTTCACTCTGCTACGGATTTTGCTGTCCAACTGTGCAATTTCCAGTTCTTTATTCAGAATCACAAGCAGACATTCCATCCGCTCCTGCACATCAACGCTTTCCAAAACCGCCTGTTTATCCTCCGGCTGCAGCATAATATTTGCCGCCATCACATCTACCATCTGCCCAGGGTCTCGAATGGCTAAAATAGAAGCGACTGTTTCCGGCTGGAATTTTCCCGACAACTCGAAATTCTGTTCAAACACCCGCGTAAGATTACGTACCAATGCCTGATATTCCACCTCGTCCATTCGCGCCCGGGACGGTAAAAATTCGTGGATATTCGCTGCCATGTAGCCATCTGTTTCTTCAATATGTTCCAACGACGCGCGGCTGATGCCCTCCACCAGTACGCGGACTACGTGTTCTTCACTTTTGACAATCTGTTTCACTTTTGCAATCGTTCCGATTTTTCCCAAATCCTCAAAATCCGGTTCTTCTATCTGCTGATCCATCTGCAATGTTAAAAACACCAGTTGGTCTTCCACCATGGCTTTTTCCAGCGCTTTTATGGATTTTGGACGTCCTACATCAAAATGCAAGACCATGTATGGGAACACCACCAATCCCCGCAGGGGTATCAGCGGCAGTTGTTTCATCTGTTCCATGTTCTATTTCATCCTTCCACGCCAAAAGGGTTCTTGGCATATCCCTATTATACACGTTTCTTTCCCACAATTCAAGCCTTTTTCCCCGTATTCCAGTCATTACATAATCCAGCAAAAAGGAACAATTCAGCCGCATTCTGCCCCATCTCTCAGCGTATTTGCCCGTCCCCTGAAATGACGTATTTCACGCTGGTTAACGCTTCTAACCCCATGGGACCGCGCGCATGCATTTTTTGTGTGCTGATACCGATTTCCGCACCGAATCCAAATTCAAATCCATCAGTAAACCGTGTTGACGCATTGACATAAACTGCCGCCGCATCCACTTCCTGCTGGAACCGACGGGCGTTGGTGTAGTTTTCTGTCACAATCGCTTCCGAATGCCCGCTGCTGTACCGCCTGATATGTTCCATGGCTTCCTCCAGACTATCCACTACTTTAACTGCCAGAATGAAGTCCAAAAATTCTGTCGCATAATCTGCTTCCTCCGCTGCCCGAATCGCCGGCAGAATCTCCCGCGTCCGCGCACAGCCGCGCAGTTCCACATGATATGGTTCCATTCCTGCCGCCATACGCGGCAAAAATGCCGCCGCCACATCTTTGTGTACCAACAACGTTTCCATTGCATTGCAAACACCCGGACGGCTGCATTTCGCATTGACAGCAATTGCCACTGCTTTTTCCAAATCCGCCCACTTATCCACATAGGTATGGCAGTTGCCGACGCCTGTTTCAATGACCGGTACCGTCGATTCTTTCACAACCGTTTGAATCAAACCGGCGCCGCCGCGCGGTATCAATAAATCTATGTAATCGTTTAGCTTCATTAACTCTTTTGCCGTTTCTCTGGAGGTATCCTCCACAATTTGCAGTGTTCCCTCCGGCAGTCCTGCCCGCTGAATTGCCTGCGACAGCACTTTCACAATGCATAAATTAGAACGCAGCGCCTCTTTGCCGCCGCGCAAAATAACCGCGTTAGAGGTTTTCAGGCACAGCGCCGCCGCGTCTGCCGTGACATTGGGACGCGCTTCATAGATAATCCCAATAACGCCGACCGGCACCCGTTTTTTACCGATTTCCAGTCCATTGGGACGCACCGTCATATGTACTGTTTCCCCAATGGGATCCTCCAAATCCCTGATTTGCAAAATTCCCTCCTGCATGGAGGCGATTCGCTCCGGTGTTAACGTCAACCGGTCTAGCAGTGCGCCGCTGATTCCTTTTTCTTTTGCCGCTTCCAAGTCCATTTGGTTCGCTGCCAAAATTTCTGCCATCTGTTCCTGCAGCGCCTGCGCCATATTCCCCAGCGCTGTGTTTTTGATATCCGCGCCTGCACACATCAACGCTTTGCTTGCTTGTTTTGCCTGTTTTCCTTTATATTCCAACTCTTGGTTCATAACTGTTCCTCCTGTCTCATTTGAGGTTTCACACTTCTTTTCTCTCTATTGTATCATGAATTATCCTCTATTTCAATAGTAGATATGCCCTAAAGTTCAATTTGTTTTAATTCCGTCTGCGTTTTGGGCAAACAAAAAACTGCCGCTGGCACAGTCCGGCAGTTATTGCTTCATTGCATTTGCGAGACAGACGCATCTATATGCCCCTCCCCTATATTTTCGTACTAAAAACAGCAAAACGCCCTGTCAGAAAAGGAACTACCTTTCCTAACAGGGCGTTTTGCGTGAAAAACAAAAACTTATTTCTGGTCACAGAAATTGTTGTTGTTATTGTTGTTGTTTGAATTCTGGTTGTTATTGTTGTTATTCTGGTTCTGATTGTTGTTGTTTGAGAAGTTGTTGTTGTTATTATTGTTGCTGTTGTTGTTGCGATTGTTATTGTTGTTTTTCATTCCATTTCACCTCCAAACATTTAGTCTGGAAATAGTATGGCAAAAAAACAACGAAACTATACATAACACAATGTTTTTGCCGCATAAAATTTTTTATAAAAAATTTAATCCGCTTTTTCAGTTAAATATTTTTCTATATACCGTTATTATTCCTTTTTTATAATCAACTATTTTTTCACCGCTTCAGCGTTGAGATAGTTCCCTTTGTTTCTGCTGTACAACGGTTCTTAGGTGTCTTGTTCTATCATTTTTCCGTCATCTCTTGCTCCTGCCATTCTGATTCCATCAGCCGCCTGTAATGGGTAGGCGCTATGCCTTTTTCACGTTTAAATGCCGTTGTAAAATAATTCTGTGTTGCATAGGACAACATGTCGCTGATTTCCTGCATGGAATATCCCAGCCGTATCAAATTTTCCGCTTCCGCGATTTTCAGACGGTTAAAATAGCGAATCACACCTTCCCCTGCATATTGATGAAATACTTTTTTCAAGTTGCTCACGCTGGTGTGGCAATGCGCTGCAATTTCTTCCACACTCAGTCGCTGTGTCACCTGCGCTTTTAGATATTCCGCCGCACTGCGGTATAATTTTGCGCCGGCAGCAAAGCTGCGCTGCGGTTTTTGCCGCCCTGCACGCACAAAAAATTGCAAGAACAATTCTAAATACAATCGCATCATTTGCAGGGCACGTTGGTCCGGCTCTCCCGCACGCCGGTAATATCCATCATAAATTTTTTCCGCTTCATGCGCTGCCGCTTCCAGTAACATGCGCTGTTGCTGCGGCACCTCAAAAATGCCTCTCTCCAGCAATTCCATATCCATTCCGTTTGCCTCAAACGCCGTAACAATCAGCCGCGGCGACGTCCCTGCCTCTGCCCAGAGCCGGTGAAACTCCATGGGTTTATGAAAAATGACTTGATGCGCCCCCAATTCCAATACCCTTTCTTCCGCCGTAACACCGATTCTGCCTTCTGCCACATAAACCAATTCCCAAAACGGATGCATCTCTCCATCAAAAAAATATTCCGGCGGATATGTTTGTCGAAAACAAGATGCGAACGCTTCTACACTCAAATTAGACGCTATTCGCAGCAATTCATAATTTTTCATATTCCCACCCTTTTCGTCAGTAGCTAATTTTATAAATATTAGGTCTAATTTTCTATTGTTTTTTATTATTGTCTATGATATTATCAGTATATCAAATTTGCGGCACATTGTAAAGTGCAAAGAAAGGTGAGGTTTTATGAATCCCATTACAGCAGTTGTCATTGGCGCAGGCGGACGCGGACGCGTCTATGCAAACTATGCGCTCAACTATCCGCAGGATTTAAAAATTGTAGGTATCGCAGAGCCTAACGAACAGCGTCGCGAGACCATGCGCAAAGAACATAATGTTCCGGTCGAAAATTGTTTCAGCAGCTACGAAGAACTGTTTGCACGTCCTAAATTCGCCGATGCAGCATTTATCTGCACGCAGGACAAAATGCATATTGTGCCTTCACTCAAGGCGATGGAACTCGGTTATCATTTGTTGCTGGAAAAACCTGTTTCTCCTTCTGCGAAAGAATGCTTTGAACTGGCGGAAGCGGCGAAAAAATATGACCGTCATGTGTTAGTTTGCCATGTACTGCGCTATACGGCACTATTCAAAAAAATTAAGGCGTTGCTAAACGATGGTGCAATCGGAGATATTGTTTCCATGCTGCACTGTGAAAATGTCGGACATATCCATCAAGCGCACAGTTTTGTACGTGGCAACTGGCGCAACACAGAGGAAAGCAGTCCCATGATTTTAGCAAAATGCTGCCATGATATGGATTTGCTTTACTGGCTGATAGGCAGCCGCTGCAAAAGTATCTCCTCCTTTGGCGATTTGACTTACTTTAAAGAATCAAATGCACCAGAAGGCGCGCCGGAGCGCTGTCTGGACGGCTGTCCGCACAGCGATACCTGTCCCTATTATGCACCGCATGTATATATTAACGGTCCGTATTCTTGGATGCGTGATGCAGCATGCAGCAGCGTATGCAGCAATCCTACACCGGAGCAAGTCATCGAAATTTTAAAAACCAGCCCCTATGGACGCTGCGTATTCCGCTGTGACAATGACGTTGTAGACCATCAGGTTGCTAATCTCAGTTTCGAGAATGGTACGACCGTGACCTTCAGCATGTGTGCCTTTACCGAACAAATTGACCGCACGCTGAAAATCATGGGAACAAAAGGCGAACTGCGTGCAAATGACGATACCATTGAAATCCGTGATTTCATAACGGGCTCCCGCACGTTTTATCATCCCAAAGCATTAGAAAGCGGTCACGGCGGCGGCGATACCGGCATTATGCTTGATTTTGTACGCCTGCTGCGCGGCGAAACAACATCCACTTCTCTGACGGACATTTCCGTCTCTGCCGAAAGCCATGCGCTTGCATTCGCGGCAGAAGCTTCCCGCCTGAGCGGCAAAACGGTTGACATGGACGCTTGGCGTGCTTCCTTATAAATAACAAGAATATCGTTCGTTATCATCCGCTGGCACATTTATGGTTTGTGCATAGGACAGTATTTGCTAACCATTTAGAGACAGTACTGAATACTATCAAGGGCAGTCATCTAATGATGTCTGCCCTTTTTATTGACACTGAAAAGGCAGGGAATAAATATTCCCTGCCGCAATTATTTATTTTGCTCCTGTTTCATCTCTGCACAAAGCCTCAAATCATGATTCCCTGTTTGGTTTATTTAACTCTCTGAATTTTCCGGGTGTAATGCCATTATATTTTTTAAACGCGCGAATCAACGAATTACTGTTCCCATACCCTACAGATTCCGCAATTTGTGCAACACTTTGGTCGGTTTCCAGTAAATGCTTTTTTGCGATTTCCATGCGGAATTCATTGATATATTGCAATAGTCCCATGCCCGTCTCCAGTTTAAACACACGGGACAGATGTGTATATGTGATATGACATTCCTCCGCAATGGAATATAGACTCAGATTAAAGTCCATATAATTTTCTGCAATATACTCCTTTACTTGTTTGACAATACGCTGCGCTGAGGATTCTGTCCGCTGCTGTGTTTGACTGCAAATGATATGGAAAATCTCCAACAGTTTCTGTTTCGATATTGCAACATCGGTTCCTGCCAGAATCCGGTTAATCTCCTCCATGTCAACTTCGACATTCACGCCTTGCTGTATGCGTATGTCTTCCAACACTTTTAAAACGGTGCTGACCAAATTAGAAATAAAACATTTTGCCATAACAATTGACATAGATTCTTTTTGAAAATTTCTGGAATATAATTCCTCTAAAATTTCATTTGCCTTTTCTTCATCTCCGGCTTTTAAAGCATTTACGATAATGCGTTCCGCTTCCATCGGATAATAATAATTTTCCTGTGTGACCTCTAATTCCTCGTAGCAAATCGTACCGCCGCTGCCTATAATCATTTTGTAATCCATTGCTTCCATTGCTTCCTGATAGGCGGTCGCAACCTCTTTTACTGCTTCATATGCACTGCTGATTGATACTGTAAAATCAATATAAAAATTGCTTTTAATAATTTCTTTTGCTTCTTTCACCGTTTCCTTTATTTTTATCAATGTCCGCTTTTCATCTTGCTCCTGTGCATTCAACAAACACACCATCATGTCGTCCACCTCGACGAAAACGGTTGTAAAATCGCGTTCCAGCAGTTCTTTTGTAATATTTCGCACCACCAAAAACGCTAACGCCGTCTGTTCTTCCACTTCTTTTGAGGAACCTTCAAACAGCGCATCAAAATATTCCATATAAAACACAAGCACTCTGTTTTGTTTTCCTTTAAAATCCACACCGTTTGAAAACAAAATATCTTCTATCTGCAGATTATTTTCATTTTTCCCCTTCAGTAAATTGCTCAGCATATGTTCTCTTACGGTATTGTTTTGCTGTTTCAGTTTGTTTTGCATCAGCGCTTTTTCTTTTACGGCTTTTGTAATAGCTGTTTGAAATACATGATACTCGTTTTCCTCTTCTTCCATGTTACCATATGTTTCATGCACATACCCCATCAATTCGCGTAGTGGTCTGTAGTTCTTTTTCAGCAGATGAAATGCTGCATATAACGCCAATGCCAAAAACGCAAATACCCCAATAAATGCAATATTTCGGATAACAATTGCTGTTTTGTAATATGTGTTATTCGGAATCCCTAAAACATAACGCATATTCATTGCGCTGGATTTCGCAGATGTGATAACATAGGATTTTCCGTCAAAGCGGAGTTTTTGCCGGGTCTCCTGTTCCAGCATTTCATATGTCACCGGAAGTTCCTTCTCCTGGCTGGACATCACTATTTGATTCTTGCTGTCCATGAGGAACAAAATACCATCGTCCACAAATCCGCCGTTTCTGAGTGCGCGGCTTCCGATTTCACCTGATACCGCCACCACCAAAACAGCTTTTGGTTCTTTGCTCATTGCTGGAAACGGACTCAGCAGCGCCAGCTGTTGTTTTTTTTCTCCGTCCGCAATCGCAGGAAGTTGACGAAATCCGCCTTTTGGATTGTCAAACAAAATACTTTTCCATTCTTCTTTTGTGATTCCTGTATTTTTATATGCAACATCATACATTGTATCCGCATCAACTGAGCGGTTTGTTGCTATGACATAGTCCCGCTCTTTTAAATATAAGTAAATCGTGTCAATATTCGTATTCATCATTTGATAACGCGATAATTCTTTTTGAATTTGGGTCGATAGATATGAAAACTCCGTTTCATTCAATTCATTGTTATATAGCGTATTAACCAATGAATTATTTCTGATATCCATTGCCATCTTCTGCATATCGTTAATATACGAGTCAGTCGATAGGCGTACATTTTCCAAAATAACCGTGTTGGAACGATTTACCTCTTGTTTTACCACCGCACCAATTCCCAAATAGATACCGGTACTGCAAAAAAATGCAACGCAAATAATAATCAGATAAGATATCATCCAAGAGTGATAAATTTTTTTTAATTTCATATGCATCCCCGCTTCTTCAAAAAACTCCGGTTATCTACGCGATACGGTTGTCCTTTCAACAAAAAAAAGAACTTTTTATTACTATAACACGAAACTCTTTTAGTGTCAATCTCCTTCATAAAAGCAGTATTTTCCCCAATTTATACAATATATCTCACCTTCGGAGCTACATATTAAATCTATTTTCCCGATTGTTATTTTTTGTATATTCAAAATTCTCTGCCGGATACTCCATAAGCAATCGTTAATTCGGAATACTATGGTCATGAACAAAATCTTCTCCGTCCACAATTTTCTGTGCTGTCCATTTTGCATTTTCACCACGCCAAAACGGGTCTTGCGACGACAATCCCAGCGGCAAAAACACTGCACAGCACAAATATAAGCTGCCCGTACAGATATATTGTTCTCCCAGCCCCGGCTGGTATCCATACACGCCCGGGCGCAGCCAGCCGTTTTCATCAAACATACCAGGAACATCCATAATGCGCTTGATAACCGCCGTCAGTGCGCAGCGCACCTGCGCCGGATTGATTGATTCGTCCAGCAAATGCTCCTGTGCTGCCTGTGCCAACATTTGGAATGCCCCGAAGCGATAGGTAATGGAACGCCCTATTATGGGATATGTCCCCTCCGGCGAAATCATGCGTTCTTGCAGCGCGGCATAGCGCTGTGCTCTTGTCAGGATGCATTCACCGTATTTCGTAAAATCCTGATTCGCGCCGCCAAATTTTCTTTCCGTTTGCCGATTCATAAAAAAGCGGACAATATCCACCAGCATCGGCTGAATCACAAAACTGTTATAATAGTCCACATGCAGCGGCGCTCCGTCACCATACATACCATCGCCTTTATACCACTGCATAAATTGCCGCAGTGCATATTGAATGCGCAGCATATCAAAATCCTGTTCCCCCAGCAGACACAGCGCAGTTTCCACCATGGCGCTGAATAACAGCCAATTGCTCTCACCCGGAATAATTGCGCGGCTTTCCTTCAGCGCCGCAGCAAGATTCCGTTTTACCCTGTCCTCTAACAACAGGACAAGCGCCTGTGGTGCGCGCACCAGTCCATGCGCCAAAAATGCCGCGTCTACCAATGGCTGCGCCTGTTCCTGCACGCCGAAATTCATTCTGTCCGGCGAAGCAGGATCCGTAGCCGCATCCAAACATAGCAGCACTTTTTTTCTCATTTCCGCCTGCAATACAGCTTCTTCCACGTTCAATTCTTCTGCTTCCAACCACGGCGCAATACCGCAAAGGGTTCTGCCAAATGCTTCCAAATGCGCATAGGGCGTACGGTCAAAATCTCGTTGTTCCACCGGCATACACTGCCGCAGTTCGCGTTTTGCCAGCGCATCTATTACCGGCGTTGCAATGCGCAGCATTGTTTCCACCCAATATTTTCTTGTTTGTTCCTGTTTCATATTCTTCTCCTCTCAACTTACCAATACGGATTCCACTTTTTGCTTAGACGCACAAGACCTTCCAGATAGAAATAGTCTCCCCAAATGCAGCATTCATCATCGCCGCAGCCGATTCCCTCTTTCCTCGCCCGCGTTTTTTTCACATATACGCCATGCTTCAGCAGTCCGTTGGATTCTTCCGGCAGGGTATGATACTCCTGTGCCAAATGCATCAGTATATCCCCTGCCGCCGTATGATAAAGCTGTTTATGCATATCCTCCTCCGGCAGATGCTCCGCCAACTCCAACAGCCCGCAGGCAATGATAGGCGCTGCCGAAGAATCGCGTGCGTCCCCGTCCCCTGTAAAAATCAAATCCCAGCAACAGACATGGTCGCTTGGCAAACGATTCAGGCAATAATTCGCCACACGTTTTCCCATTTCTAAAAATTCCGGTTCACGCGTATAGCGATATGCCAGCGCAAGACCATAAATCACCCATGATTGCCCGCGCGCCCAACAGGATTCGTCATCATATCCCTGTCCTTGTTCCCCCTTGCCCGGCTGCCCCGTAACTTCATCAATTTGGAAACGCTGAAATGTGGAAGCGTCATCACGGATAATATAGTTACACACTTGGGTAATGTGCCGCAGCGCTTTACTGTAATAACTGCGGTCTCCTGTTGTTTGCGCCGCCCAAAACAGCAGCGGCAAATTCATGCTGCAATCCACAATAAATACGCCTTGGCGGTCTGTATCCCGCACCTGAATAATGCCTGCCGTTTCACTGAAACGTTTCGCCAATTGCGCCGCTGCGCGCAAGCCCAATTCCCGCGCTTTATGTGCTCCTGTAATTTTATATTGTGCCACTGCGGAAGGGACATATAAAAAACCAATATCATGATGAGACAGCCCGCCGAAACGGTTCAGCCGCTCCTGAAAATCATCAAACTGCGCCTCCGCCACTGCCCGAAACAATTCGTTTCCGGTTAATTCATAGCTCAGCCACAACATTCCTGTCCAAAAACCTTCTACCCAATCTTCCCCATTCTTTTGTTTTCCATACTGTAAATTTTCACTTGCCGCCGTGGGATACATATGTACATATTCACTTAAATTTGCCAAAATAATATCCGTAGCGTTTTTTACCGCTTTGGAAACAAATATTTCATCGAACCGGAAACGTTCTGGCATTGCCACCGGTTCCAGCGTAACTCTCTGCGAATTTTTCATTATTTTCACGCACCCTTTCACTTCCATCTGTTTCTATTATAAACCAAAGCCGCCGAAATATAGCGGAATCCCCTTCATCCATGGGTGAAGGGGTTCCGTTTTGTTACTGTATCAATCCATATAGAATTTTTGCACATTCTGCGCGAGTGGCGTAATCCAACGGCCTGAAACTTCCGCCGCTGACAATAACGCCTGTTTTGCACAGCCGTTTCACGCTCTCCAGCGCATATGGTGCAATTTGATTTTCATCCGCAAACGCTGTCTCCGGCGCTGCCATTTCTAACGTTTCGGACAACGCACGGTCGCACAGTACCGCCAAATCCTGACGCGACACATTTTGCTCCAGTCCAAACTCCGTCTCTGAAACTCCTTGTACAATGCCCGCTTCATACGCCGCGACAATATAAGGTCTTGCCCAGTGATTCTCCGGCACATCCGCGAATGGAAGGTTTGCTGCTGTATTAGGCACAAGATTTTTCGACAGCGCAATCATTTTCACAATTTCCTCGCGTTTTACAGATTGCTCCGGCGCAAATATCCCCTGTGCAACGCCGCTGACAATCCCTTTTTCGCAAAGGTAATCTACCGCTTCTGCCGCCCATGGAGCCTGCGCGGTAACATCGCTGAAATACCTGCTTCCCTGCTGCGGCTGCGCTGTCCCGCTTGGCGTCGGTGTAGGCACTTCCGCTGTCGGCGTCGGTATGTTCGTCACGCCGGAAGTTCCACCACCGCCGCCACCACCGCCGTGGTTCGGGACGGATTGTGTCGGCGCCGGCGTAGCTGTGGGCGTGGGTGTAACGACCGGTGTATCTCCGCCACCTTCTATCGGTTTATCACCAAAATACAGATATACACCCGCTTGTTTGAACGTTACCGCTTCGCCATTCAGTTTTACTGTATCAATTTCCCTGTCTGCAAAAACAGTGATATCCTCTATGTTAAAATCTTCCTGCGAGGTCGATATATTCATTGTAGTGGTGCTAAATTCAATGCCTAAATCTTCTACTTCTTTCTTTGATTTGAGTAAAGCAGAATAACTGCCGGATTTGCGCTGCCGGATTTGTGTCCCGCCTTGCATGAGAATTTTGGTATTTTTCCCTTCTCCATTTTGCTCCACATAATTAAACAGTGCGTCTGTACGATAGTCTCCGTAATTGCGCATTTTTTGCTGCTCAAAATCATGAACCATATAATATTGGGCTTGCGTCTGCACATTTTGATTCACATCATGGGTACGGATTTCCATTGCCGAAGCCCCGTTCTCTTTTACATCTTCCACAAGCAGCGGCGCGGTTTCCACTTCCGCACTTCCACCGGCGCGAACCGGATATAACACGGTATTAAAGACAGCAGGACCTTTTGTCTCTTGTTTATATTCAGCATATTTCACGTTTTGCACAAGATGGCTGTTTCCTTCCGAGTATAAGCCGTTCGTGTTGATAGTAACATCTATGTTTTCCATAGAATCCTGTGCAATTATCAAATTTGCTTCCGCTTCAAAATTGGTACGCAGCTGCCCTGTTTCTTTGTCTGCCGTAATATTCGCCGTGGGCAGAAAATGCCAATCCTGACTGTAGGTATTTGCGTTGTTGTTCTTTGGTATCAAATAATCTGATACAATATAGTAACCAGGTTTGACAAAAACAACAGAACGGTTAAACTGCTTTGCATCCGGAACATTCTGTGTACCCATATTGGAAATATCAAACACACTGTTGGAGCCCCACAGATTCACAGAACCACCCGTCTGTGCGTTTTGATTTTTCCCGTTCATATTAACAGTATTGTGCATCAGACTGCTTTTCAACTTCGTTCCATAAGGGTCACCGGATGTGTAAGTATAATACAGAGGGTCAACCAGCAAATAGTTCCCATAAGCAAACATGATAATATTTCCGTCGTCATTATGGCAATGTGTTTTATCTTCATTGACCGAATTCATCAAATATAAATCGTTTTTCGCCCAACCTGTACGCATCACCATGCGCATGTCAAGCGGATACATAACGGAGGTCACCGGATCCTGTTTTCCCTGCGCGCCGTCTGTTCCTGCATATAACAAATAATCATCAATCAGAGAGGTGTCGTCAGCCAACTGTTCTCCCCCCAGTTTAAACTGGGACTTATAATCCGTCCGGTGGTTTCCGCCGTCTCCCATTTGATTGTCAACATATCCTGGTCCTGTCATGTGCATAACGTAACGCAAACCGCGTGCAATGGTGCTCTTCAGTTCAGGCGAAATGGGCATACTTGCTTCTTCCATAACGCCCATACTTTCATTGATTTGCACCCAGCCTGCCTGCCCTTTATATACATTTGCCACATAACCAAGTCCGCCTTCCACCCCTGCACCGTCCGCTTTCACAGACGCAGTCACATTGACGTCAGAGTAGTGGCGAATGGTTTTTGCCCAGTCATAGTGCTGACGGAATTCATAAAAATAGACATTCAAATGATTGAATCCGCTAATGATATAAGTTGTGCCGTTGGTGCCGGTCGGCGTCGCAGCCGTCAGACGGTTTCCCATCTGCCACATATACTTTGTAATTGCAGTCCAAATTTCCGTACTCATATGTTCACTGGTGCACAGATTAAAAAGTCCCTTGCTCATTGCCTCGGAGCGGCAGGCTACATCCAGCCACTGCTGCAAATCAAATCCTGGTTCATCTCCGCGTTCATCTAACAAATGCGCAAGCTGTTTAATGGCAATAAACGCATAATGTTCATTATCCTCCGCTGCGCTGAGATATCCGTTGATAGGACTGGTCCACCAACGCGCGAAACGTGCAATTTCCTCCGGAAAACGGTGTCCGCAGATTGCCTTGCTGGATATATATGGGTCTTTAATCGGATAAATTGTTCTGGTCGGCAAATACCCTATCGCGCCGTCTCCATACCACGAAAAAATCAAATGGTCCAGTCCTGTGCCGTTTGGACCGTAAAAGGTCTGCTGGGCTTCCGGCCAGTCATAATTGGCAATGGAAAACGCCGCCACCTGCATGTCGCCGGTGTTACCCTCCCGACCAATATTTTTTCCATATAATTTAATCACAGCATTAGAGATTTCCGCATCCTCCGGAAATCCGGAAAGGTCAAATTGAATCAGTCCCCGTTTGGTATTTTTATCTGCCGGAACATTGATACTTTTTCCTTTTACATCCTTTCCTTTTCCAATGGAACTGACGCTCTCCTCCACCAGAAACGTGTCCTCCAAACCATAAATTTTATTATGATTTTCACAAGGCGATACATAGGTGTCGTCTCTTGCTATAATCGGCGTTGTCACGCCGTCAATCGTGACTTCCAACGTAGGCGCGTGTCCGCCCTCTTTGTTGCGGCTGTCAAATTCCGCAACTGAGCCATCTTTTTTTAATCCAATGAGATACACTGTCAACAGTTCATTTTTCTCACGCAGCGTTTTCAAAGTCGGCTCCATATTGAGAAGTATTTCGCCCTTTTCTGCCGGAACGGTGATAATATCCAGCGGCGTGATGTTAGAGTTTGTGTTCCAGTTGAGGTCATACTCCAACAATTGGCTGGACAGCATATCCGAACGTGTAAACTCCGGCTTCGTTGCGGGAATCCGCTGACGTTTTTCTCTGAAATATTGCAGCCATTCTTCTTTTGCCAACTCATAGTTTTGCTGCTCCACTGCCGCTTTTACCGCCGACAAACCCGAAATCCGTTCATAGTCCAGTTTGCCCGCATTGACCCACTGCCCGTTTTCATATTTTCCAAAAAACGCCTCATCGCTCATGTAGTTTGGATCCTGCCACTGCGCTAGACGGGCATAGGCAGCGTCGCGGTCATAATCGTAGATTTCCGCCGGTGCCGCCTCTGCTGCTACCATCACAGTTTGTGCGTCGACGGACACCGTTTCCGGTGCCGACATCGCAAAAGACATCATTGCATTGCTTAGCAGCAAGCCGCCCAGCAGCAGACAAAACATCTTTTTATATTGTTTCATGGTTTCGCCCTCCTAGTTTGGCAGAATGCCACACAGAATTTTTGCACTTTCACCGCGCGTTGCACATTCCAGCGGATGGAAGCCGCCGTCCGGCATACCGTTTATGATACCATACTGCTGCATGGTCTCCACACTTTGTGCCGCGTATGGTGCAATTGCAGCCGCATCGGTAAATTCTGTTTTCTCTGTCACCTGCTGCATTTGCCGTCCCATTTTTTCCAGTGCGCGGTTTGTCATCACCGCCAAATCTTGACGTGAAATCGCCTGGTCAACGCCGAATTCCGTTTCGGAAATGCCGCTGATAATGCCCAGCTGATACGCTGCTGCAATATACGGACGCGCCCAGTGTTCTTCCGAAACATCTGTAAACGGAAGTTCCGTTTGTGTATCCGGCGCAATGCCCAATGTCAAGGTCAGCATTTTGATATATTCGCTGCGTGATACCCCTGCTTCCGGATGAAAATAACCCTGTGCATCTCCGCTGACAACCTTATGTTCATAAAGTCTGTTGATATAGCTTTCCGCCCATCCTGTTACATCAGGGAAATATCCTGTCAACTGAATGTTTTCACTTCGGTTTGCTTCTGTCGGAAGATACGGAATTGTACTGCTTGAACCGCCGGATACTTTGTTTCCGCCTCCGGAGCCGCTTCCTGCACCGCCGCCGATACCGCCGCTGCCATACGTTTTACCTTGCACTGTTACTTGATACTGCTCAGTAATATTTCCTGTTTTTAAAGTCAACGTAACAGGTGTGTTGCGCTCCGGCTGCGTTACTGTTACCAAATATCCCTCGCCGGACGGCGTCGCTGCAATGGATAAAATGTCGCTGCGGCTTGACGTCCAAGCAAATTCGCTTCCATAGACAGCGCCTTTTGTCGGAACAAAAAAGTTTTGTTTCACCATTCCTGTCGGAAGTGTCACCCGTTCTAAGTCTGCTTTTGCACGATAATCATCAGACGGTTCAAAAAATGCTTCCATCTCCTTGATATGTACCGGCAGACTTTCAAACGTTTTCCCCTGAACAGAAAGCCGCACATACCGGCTGCCTTTGTCTCCCGCTAAGGCTGTCTCTTTCAGTTGCAGCGTTGTACCGGTTTGAACTGCCCTCCAATTTCTTCTGTCCTCCGACACACTGATTTCATAAGACGCCACGTTATAGGCCTCACCCTCGGTAATTTTCAGCTTATTCCATGCGGCGTCACCCATATCAATGATTACATCAAAGCGTTTTTCTGTTCCGTCGGTCGAAAATCCACGTTCGAGACTGCCGTCCGTGATGTAATCTGCACGGCTGCCTTCTGCGGCTTTTGCTCCCGAAACACTCACTTTTTTGTTCAGCGCAGCATTTTCGTCGTTCACACCGACTACCGTCACCGTTTTTGCAGGAAATGCCGGCGCCGCAGACGCCCATGCCGCATTTGCAAATGTTATAACCGGCGTGATAGCAACGTCCACCGTTTCATATGCTGCCGGACGGGAAAGCAAATTTCCTCTTTCGTCAAAATATCCTTGCGGTTCGCTCTTCCACGAAATAGAAGCGCCATATTGGTCAATCACCTGTGGGAATTCCAGGTTTCCCACTACAAATTTCTCGTTTTGTCCGTTCATATACTCCAATGCTTCCACGATTCCAGAAGTCGCTTCTTTCACCGCATGGGAAGTGGTATAACAGCAGACACTTTCTATCACGGCATTGTTCGTACCACAGGAATCAATTTCCATACCGGAAAGAACGCCCGTTACGGCTGCATCGTTTGGCACAACATCGGTTGCTATCTGATAATATTCACCGTAATTTTCCGGTCCTGTGTAATCTGCCAATTTCACATAGGCGTTCAATTTTCCCGTCATATGATTGTATTCGGCACGAAATGTAACGCGCGGTCCGGTTTCCCCATCAAAAAGCGTGGGATAAATATTCGTATCGCCCCATGGCGCCCGTCCTTCCGCATTCCATTTATTTCCTGCCTGTATACCTACAATATCATTTCTGGCTGTAAACAAAATCGCATTTCTGTTTTGTGCATCCATCAGCGTCACACGCACATTCGCCTTGTCTTTGCCAATCACATACATCGTCACTTCATAGATAGTTGAAGTTGTTTTCAGATTTTCCATTGCCGCCGGATCCGCCGCGGAAGGCAGCATGTTCCAATGCACCGTGAATTTATCGGTATCTGCATTTGCCCCTGCCGATTGCACTTGCAATCCCTTGCCATCTACAAACTGTGCAGCATATCCTTCTTCCACCGCACCTGTTGTTTCGGTTTCCATCGTCTGTGCATAAGAAGATTCCTCCAATGTCTTATCTCCTTCTGCCTTAAAATTAACATGAAAATGTTCTAAATCTTGATTGACTGCCAAAACAACAAATTGAAACTCTTTTTTCGTCTGCGCTCCACTGCAGGAAACAACCGCTTCCAATACCACAAGCGTATCTGTACTTTGCGGCGTAACCATTCCGTCTGCTGATGCCGCTGCACTGCCCGCCGATACATTCCATGTAATTTGCGCCGTATTGCCATCTATCGTTTCCATTGTGTCCGGCAGCGTTAATTTTTTCGTTACACTGTTTTGCGGCTCTGTACTGATAGATTCCCATGTCAAATTCTGTGCAACCGTGTCTACCTCCTCCTGCGGAGAGATGTAGCGCGGTACCGTAAACGGAAATACGATTTTCACTTCCGCATCGCCGTCTTTGAGCGTTGCCTCAAGTTCTACCTTGACGTCGCCTGCCTCTTTGCGTGCGATTTCTCCCGTTTCTGTATTCACTGCTTCTCCGCCGCTAAGCGCTGTCCAGCTTACCTCAGCAGTACAGTCCGGTACACTTTCATGCGCATATGTCTTGACCAAATTCAAGTCTCCCCGAACGCTGTCTGCCGCCTGCGTATTGCTGATGACATCCCATGTAAACTGATCCGCCAGCTTACGAAGCGGTGCATTCATCGGAACAAAAACTTCATATACAATTACTTTTTCTTTTGTTTCGCCTTTTTCATCTGCCACACTGTAGGTAGCAGTCAAGGTGACATATTTGTCCTCTGTTGTGGAACGTTCCACCTTGCCGGTTTGCGGGTTGATTACACCTGCATCTGTGGATTCCCATGTTATCGTTCCTTTACACCCTTTATCCAATGCCACCGCGCCGCTTTGCAAACGCAAATCTGTTTCTACGCGGCTTAGCGCTGCATTTTCTTGCAGCATCTCTTTTTCTGTCTGCTTCACCAAATCGCGCAGCAAATATTCAAACCGTTCATATGCCGATACAGAATGCGCCGTTCCAACCCCATTATTATAGGAGGCTGTTTTAAACGTTATCTCTACAAGGCTTGTATTGGTGGAACCCCATCTGGGGTTATAATTCTTTTTTTGCAATATCCAACCGGTGTTTTTCGTGCTGTTTTCTATCCATGTCGTGTAACTCAGCAAACCATTGGGGTCTTCTTTCCGTGTGGCGTCTAAATAAAACTTATACCGCAGAATATCGTTTGCTGCAAAATTTTGAATATCAGCCGTTGCCTCCTGAAATGCTTCACCGTTCGTCTCGGTTCTATAGCTCAGTTTGATTTTAGAACCTTCTGTCTTCACACCTGCTCCGGAAGACATATTCAAAAATGTGGATTTGGGGCTGACGGAAAAAGCCGTTTCACTATACATTTTTCCGTTCACAGGTCTATCATTCCCCATGATATCTTTATCCGGATACTGAAAACTAATCTCTCCGTCGCCTTTCCCGAATTTTGTTTTTCCACCCTCAACAGAAATTGCTGCATCTTTTCTCACATCAATATTTTCCGCTGTTTTTAGTTCTTCCAGTGATGCAAAATTCAAATCATTTTCATAGGCATAACCATTGTAGCCGTCTATCATTTTTCCCATGGTATACCGGTAATAAAATGCTTCCTCCGGCGTCATTGCCGCAGATGTCGGAACAGTGATAGGATATGCAATGGTTTTCGTTTTTTCCCCTTCCGCACCGCTGACAGTATACACCGCCGTCAATGTCACTTTCTGATCTCCTGATTCAGAACGTGTCACAGCGCCTGTTTGGGAATTTACAATTTCTTCGTTGCTGGACGTCCATTTTACGCTGCCGACATGGTCTTTATCTAAATTTAATGCCAAATCCTGCGGCAAGTTCAAATTGCTTGTCACATTTTGTAAAGACCGGTTGCTGCCCAGCAATTCCGTTTCCACACTGTGAATGGTTTCCCGCAGCAAATATTCATACTGTTCGTAGCTTGCCCAGCCATAAATGGTGATATTTGCAGCATTGCCATCCAGCACTTTCGCATTGTAATTTTTAATATTTTGATTGCTGGCAGACGCCTGTGGATTTACATTTTCCAATTGTTTGACAAATCCTGTGTTTTTCGTTTCGTTGTTTACCCAAGTCGTATATTCCAACAATTTCGCAGTGTTTTGCCGCGTTGCATCCTGAAAGGTTTTAATCGTCAGAACATCATTTGCGGCAAAATTTTGAATATCAGCCGTTACCTGCGTCCATACGGCGCCGCTTGCGCCTTTTTGGTTGAACTCCATTTTCCCTTTTTGATGCCGCGCTGTCTGCCCCGGTGAACTTTGAAAATTTGCATCTGTTGCGCTCAAAGAATAACGAAACAGTGCATAGGATTTTTGTTTTGTTGGTTTTTCAATTTCGTTGTCATCATATGTCGGGAACAGAAAATCAATGACGTCATTTGCCTTGCTCATGACAGGCTTGCCATTCACAACGCTCACACCGTCCCATTTATTCCCCGACCCGGCAGCGATTGCTGGAAATGCTTTAAGGTCGTCAAGAGAAGCAAAATCCGCCTCTTTTTCATAGGCATAGCCCTCATATCCCTCTACAAAATTTCCAATGGTATAGCTATAATAAGCCGCTGTCTGCGCCGGTGTCATTTCCGCCGCTGCCGGTACAATTCCTGCAAAAAGGGAAACGATTAGTCCGGTTAATAGGGTCCATGACAGTTTTTTTCTATGTTTCATTTGCCGTATCCTCCCTGTTATCAATAAGATACCAATACAATACCGCGGATTTTGGAATCGCTTGCACGTACATAAGCGCCATATCTGCTGTTCATTGCTGTTGCCAAATCTTCGCGGGTTCCCACCCGAACGGTTTTTGCATTTGCGTCAACAAAATAAATCGGCGGCGCATTGCGGACATTGACGTCCAGCGTATATGTCTCGGTTCCCGCGTCGTTAAACCACAGTTCCACGCTGTCAACAAAAACATTATTGATATCGTTCACTGTTTTATAGGTTACGTTATGAATCGTTCCGAACATGTTCTTTCCGGCGCTTGTGTCAACACTTCCCTCGTTGCGAAACGCCGGCCGTGGGAGTACTTTTTGCAGCAACTTAATCGTACCGATTTCTCCGACCGGATTGAGCGTGTAGAAAAAGACGTCGCCAACGCCCATACCTGCCGCCGCGGAAAGCGCCGTATCTGCCACACGATAGGTTTTTTCCTCTTTTCCCTCTAAAAAGCTAATTTCCTTCGCCGACTCACCGTCTTCCCCTATGATGGATTTCACACCGGTTGCAACAACCATTTTATCCTTATTTTCATTGACTTCCACCGCATTGTCATATTTCATGGGCATGGTAATCACAACCAACTCCGCAATATATGCGCTTTGCTGTTCATAACCGCTGATGGTATATTGAGAACCGTTATTGATTTCTACCTCTGCCCGATAATCCTCATCTCGCTCTACCGCAGTTTCCGGTACGCATATCACCTTGGTGCTGTCGTCTGTTGCAAACGCACCGCTGCCAAACCCGCCGAACAACCTCTCATAGCCATTATATTTTCTCTTTTCTCCGGTTCCGATGCGCTGCGGGAAATCAATGCGAGATACTTTTCCTTGATTGTTTAATTGATATTCAATCGTGCGTTTTTCCGCATCACGAAACAGTGTACTAAGTTCTCCTGTATATTTGCTTCCATTCACGCTTACACCTTGTGCGATATCCAGAATTTTCACGCTGTTATTGCGCCCTTTTAGATACGGCGTTGTTTTCACATTGTCCGGATCGCTGTCATCAATATCATATTGCATGGTGAGCGTACCCGGTTCCAAAATCTTCATTTGCCAGTTGCCCATACCGCCTGCGCGGTCCGCTTCCAGCACATATCCATACTGTGCCGCGCCGGATTGTTCCTCCGTGTCCGCAATCTGCCCGCGTTCATTCAAGTAAGCAATGACATTGTCGCCCACATCCGCACGCAGCGCTGCGCCATGCGCCATGGTATACACCGCTCCGCCAATGGTTATTTTTGTCGGGTCTTCGCTGAGAATTTCTTCTATCTTTCCTTCCACCGTTTTATCGCTTGCAACAATTCGGAAAAATGTCCCATACGCATCACTTAAAACAGATAATACCATGTCCTTTTTAATTGCTTCCGTTTCTATTGGTGTTCCCTGTGCGTCCACCAACAAATAGGTTTTGTCAATGTCTTCTTTATCAATCAGCAAACTGCCTTGTCCTACTATCGTTTTGTTGTCCTTGAAATAGATTCTGCCATTCACAACCGAATCCACGCATACCGTTTCATATTCCTCCCGCAGAACAACGTCATATGTTTGATTTCCATCGTTGTCAATCAGTTTCAGTTTTCCGGACAGCACCTCAATGTCCCCGGCCCCTGTTCCGGTCTGCCGTACATGATTATACAAATAGATGAAATCATTGTCTATTGTCAGTTTTTCCCGCTGATTATTTTCGTAGTAATATAATGTATTGCCATCCATACCGTCAAAGGTTTCGTCCGTTACCGTTATCACAGATGTTGTGCGCGCCGGTTTTAAGCTGACTAATGTAAATACACCGTTATCGTCCTCTTTCGCATAAAACTCTATGTCCTGCCCAATATAATCCGCCGCGCCTGTTGTGCCGGCTTCATAAATTCTTCCCTCAATCATGACTTGGCTTTTTTGAATAGAAGGCACTGCCTGATTGATATAGTAATCATAGTTTGCTTCTACCATTCCTTTTCCTTTGTATAACGTTCCGTCTGCTCTGTTTTCCAATTGATTGCGGAAGGTTTCATCTTTATCAATTTTGTAGCCGCCTTCTCCAAATACCGGAACCATGACAGCAATGTCCAGCGCATTATAGAACATTTGATACAAATTTTGTGCAGTAAAATTCTGCGTGCTTCCGGTGCCGCCCAGCAAACCAATTTCTCCGCCAACTGCCAAATATCCCATGGGATAGCCGCCTTTGCTCTGCGCCATGCTGTCATAACCCAACAGGCATACAAGCACTTTTACCGCTTCCTGATAGCTGACAGAATCGTTTGGACGGAATCTGCCATTTCCATCCCCCTGCACAATACCCAATGCCGCCACAATACTGATACTGTCATAGTATACCGATTCGCGCGTGACGTCGTCAAAATGAATGGCAATGCCGCCAACATGGTCAATTTGCAGCGTTTTTGCCACCATATCCGCCAGCTTTTCACGGGTCACCGTTTCATTTTCTCCTGTACCGGTGCCCTCCGGCAATATGCCATAGGAAATCAAATCAAATACTGCTTTATTTGATGTTTCCTGCGCTGCTGCCGGAACGATTCCACCTAATACGGATAGTATCATGACAATCGCCAGCACTATGCCAATCCCTCTTTTTTGATTACTCACAAAGATACCCTCCCTTTATATGTAGCTGTTTGTTATCCTTTCACTGCGCCAACCATCACGCCTTTGGCAAAATATTTCTGCAAAAACGGGTAAATCACTAAAATCGGGATAGTTGCCACACAAATAGTCGCATATTTTAACACTTCATTTAGCATTCCCGTGTCTGCATCGCCACCGCCCATTGTCATGGCAGCTGTGTCATTTTGAATCAAAATTTCCCGCAGTACCAATTGCAGCGGATACAGTTCCCTGTTTCGTAAAAACAGCATTGCATTGAACCAACTGTTCCAAATTCCCACTGCATAATACAACACAATGACCGCTATAATCGGTTTCGCCAGCGGCAAAATAATTTTCCACAGCACCACAAAATCATTCGCGCCGTCTATTTTTGCCGATTCCTCCAGACTCACCGGTATCGCTTCAAAGCCGGTTCGCATAATGATAAAGTTAAATGTGTTTACACATGTCGGTACAATCAGCGCCCAGCGCGTATCTGCCAACCCAACATTTTTCACAGTGAAATAAAAAGGAATCATACCGCCGGAAAAATACATTGTAAAAATGATAAATAGCAATATCACTTTTCTTCCATATAATCCTTTGCGCGACAGCGCAAACGCGCCTAAAATCGTCATGGTCATAGACAATGCCAGACCAAACACCAAAATATATAAGGTGTTTCCATATCCTTTTAATACCATCGGCGTTTCAAGCACTAACCTATATGCTTTCAGACTAAACCCTGCCGGCACAAACATGGCGCCGGTGTGCCGCGCCAAGCCATCACCGCTGCTGATGGACGCCATCAACACATGCCATAACGGATACAAAGCGATTAGCCCCAGCAAGGTGAGAATGATAATATTTATTATTTCAAATATGCGTTCTCCAACACTTCGTTTTATCATCGTTTCTCCCCCCCTACCACAAACTCGTATCGTTTACTTTTTTGCTGATGGTGTTTGCGCTCAGCACCAAAAAGAAGTTAATGACGGAATTAAACAATCCCACCGCCGTACTAAAACTATAAGAAAATTCCTGTATTCCTTTGCGGTATACATAACTGGAAATCACATCCGCGGTCTCATAGGTGTTACCATTATATAACAAAATGATTTTTTCAAATCCAATGTTCATCATAGAACCAACACGTAAAATCAGCATAACAACAATGGTTGGTAAAATGCATGGCAGCGTCACGCTCAGCAGTTGTCGCCATTTCCCTGCGCCGTCAATACGCGCTGCCTCATATAGTTCTTGGTCTACGCTGGAAAGCGCCGCCAGGTAAATAATGGATTCCCAGCCAATTTTCTGCCAAATATCCGATATGACATAGATGGGTTGAAACAGTGCCGGATCCAAAAGCAAATCCCGCCGTTCTTGCCCGAATTGCACCATGAAATCGTTGATAATACCTTCGCTGCCTGTGAAAATTTTAATGATTCCGCAGACAACCACCAGCGAAATGAAATGCGGCATATAGGATATGGTTTGCACCGTTTTCTTAAACCACGCCTGACGCACCTCATTGAGCAGCAACGCCAGAATAATAGGCGCCGGAAATCCAAATACCAGCGTTTGCAAACTAATGGAAATGGTGTTTCGCAGCAAACGCCAAAAATAAATGCTGCCAAAAAAAGCCTCAAAATGCTTGATTCCAACCCATGGACTGCCTAAAATACCCAGTTTCGGCGTGAAATCTTTAAATGCAATCATTGCACCATACATCGGTCCATACATAAAGATAATATAAAATAATAAAAACGGAACCAGCATGATATAGATATATTTATTTTTTGCCAATTCCCGCAGCAGCCGCGGCTTTTTCTGCCGCGGTACTGCTTGCCCAAATGAAATTGCTTGTTTCATACCTTTGACTCCTGCCTTTTTATATCTGTTTTCCTACTGTTTAACGTTGGTTATATCGTCCTACTGCCTCCTGCTGAATTTTAATCGCTTCTTCAATGCCCATTTCCTTGATGTGCTGCACATATGTGTCAAAATTATCCAGACTTTCGCTGCCCAAAATAAACTTCAAATACATTTCCTCACAATAGGTATCAATGTCAGCCATCAACTGTGCATAACGCTGCGATTCTTCCGTCGTCGGCGTTGCGGGCGGCATAGCATGTTTTTTCGCGTCCGTATCCGACCATACATTGATAGCTGCCTGCTGCTGCGGCAAAGAACAATATTGTTCAATATAATCATAATCCTGTACAAACGCACCGTTGCTGCTTGCTCTTGCATATTGGGTAAGAGATTCTGCAAATCCCCATCCCGCCGGATGATTGCTGATTTCCTGTGTATAAACCGGTTTACCATCCTGCATGGTATAACTCTGTCCTTCTATACCGAAATTAAACAGCATATGCCCTTCTTCACTATATCCATAGTCCAAATATTTCACAGCAAGTTCCGGCTGCTTACACATGGGCGAAATAAATGCGTTTTGTCCTGATGCAGGATCAATCTGTCCAAATTTTGGACGTTCTCCTTGATGCAATGTCGGGTATGGCGCCGGCATGAGATTAAATTTGCTATCTTGGTTTTTCATGAGATTCATGTAATTTCCTAAATTCCCTCCGGAACCGCCAACTGTAGCGCCCGCTTTTCCGGTTGTGATTTTAGATGTCACAGCCGCTCCGTCGCTGGTTGCAAAATCGCGATCCAGCAAACCTTTGTCATACCAGCGTTTGAGTGTCGTCAGATATTCTTTATAAGCGGGCATCATGGGTCCAAACTGTACCGTGCCGTCATCATCTAAAAACATATCATTCGCCACACCATACGCACCGGCTACTATGTTATATAGTTTAAATTTTTTCAATTCAAATGACAACGGATTTGTTGCGCCCTTTTGTTCCTTAAATGCTGTGAGTACCGTTTCCCAATCCGAAATGGTTTCCGGCACGGAAAGCCCCAGGTCATCCAACCAATCCTGACGCAACATTGCCCCTGCATATACACGCAGCCGGTCGTCTCCTCGAATAAACGGAAATGTGAAATATGTACCGTCGTCTGTTTTTACATTTTTATCCCATTCCGGATTTTGTTTTAGCACTGCTGTCAGATTCGGCGCATATTGTTCCATCAACTCATTTAATGGAATAATAATTTCATCATCTAATGCTTTTTGTGCACCGCCCTGATATAACAACATATCATACTCATAGATATCCGGTAGTTCATTGGACGCAACCATCAAATTAAACTGTTCCTTTTCTTGTCCAAGCGGCGGATGCTGAAATTCCATTTTGACACCTGTTCGTTTCTCCAACTCTTGATAAAGTTTTGTGTCATTCATGTTACTATGATTTTTGCTGACTGATGCATTTAACGGCATCCAATACGTTAAAGTGACAGATTCTTTTAATGGAAACTCCATATTTTCTACCGACGTATTGCCGCCTTCCGATGATGTACAACCTGTCAAAAATGTTGTGCCTGCAATACAAATTGCAACACCTAAACCAACTACTTTTTTCCAACTCATTATAATTCCTCCCTTTTTGCATTGCGCTGTTTTTGATTTGTTTTCAGTATACCATCAGGTCGGCAGTTATTGCAAGAAGCCATATTTACGTTTGATATACATTTTTTGCGTGCCCCCCGAACCCCTCATTTTTTCTGCCATTTCGCTAATCTACAATATTTGCGCATCATCCTCAATATTTGATATTGCAAATGTGCAATATCGGCTATTCCTTGGTAAAATGGAGTCGAATATGCTTGCGCCGTGCATTTTATATAGAAGGTTTCCTCAGTCGATGCATATTTTTCTATCTCTTACATATACTAAACCACAGCCAAAATAGTGACATAAATGATACTCAAAAAGATTTTTGACAAAACCTATTGACAAATGTCAATTTTTATGGTAATATTATCTTGTTAGAAGGCATATAAGCCGGAGTGGCGGAACTGGCAGACGCCCAGGACTTAAAATCCTGTGGGAGGAAACTCCCGTACCGGTTCGATTCCGGTTTCCGGCACCAATATATCGCGGGATAGAGCAGTTCGGTAGCTCGTCGGGCTCATAACCCGAAGGTCGGTGGTTCAAATCCGCCTCCCGCAACCAATGGAAAACCCTGTAACCATAACGGTTACAGGGTTTTATTTTTCTTTTAAAATCACAGTTCATTTTTATTTTCCTCTCCGTGGACTATAAAACACTATACTCTACAAAGAAAAGAATCATAAATATTTTCTATCAGAGGCAGTAAATTTAAAATAATGGTTGACAACTCCCGTTAAATATAGTACAATTTTAAGAAATGAATATTAGGCAAACCCGTTGAAAAGCGGGGACGCAAAGTTAAGTGTCTAACCGAATAAATTCGAATGATTGACTGACTGCAAGTTTAAATTGCAGTCAGTTTTTTGTTTTTAGAAGGTTGGTGGTAGGATTGAACAAAGTTTTCAGAGAAGAAAAAAAGTTTTTAATAAACGTTGATGAATTTCTTGAAAAGAGCCACATGTTAAGCCAAGTAATGTCAGAAGATATACATAATGGAGCGCGTGGATATGTGATTCGCTCACTATATTTTGATACAATATATGACAGAGACTATTTTGAAAAGATTTCCGGCATAGAGACAAGGCGCAAAATCAGGCTGCGTATTTATGACTCAGATTCTCATTTTGCTATGCTTGAGATGAAACAGAAACAAGGTGCGTATCAACTTAAGCGTTCTTTGCAGATATCGCGCGAAGAAGCCACAGCGCTTACAAAAGGCGATTATTCCCCTCTTTTGCATTACAAAGAGCCCTTTGCAGCCGAATGTTATGCACTCATGAATACTCGTTGTTACCGTCCTAAAACAATCGTACAATATCACCGCAAAGCATTCATTGCAAAGGAGAATAAAATCCGTATTACTTTTGACAGCAATATTGTGGCTACGGAAAGCAATTTTGATTTGTTTGCGCCACATCTTAATATGAATCCGGTACTGGACAAATTTAACGTGGTTATGGAAGTGAAATTCAACGGCTTTCTACTCGATTATATCCGCCGTATGATGAACAGCGTGAACCGCAGCGAATTATCTGTCAGTAAATATGTGCTTGCCCGCCAAAATGGGTATCAAACGAGATTATAAGGAGTTATCAATATATGAAAGAAAAAATATATAACCTATTTACCAATCCCAGTGACATGACTGCTGAACAAATTCTAATGAATATTGCGACGGCGGCGGCACTTGGACTGTTTATCTTCATTTCCTACTACATATCTCACCGCGGCACTATCTATAGTAAAAAATTTAATGCTTCTCTCACGATTCTAACAGTGCTGACAAGCACTGTTATGACAGTCATCGGCAACAATATTGCATTGTCGCTCGGAATGGTCGGCGCGCTGTCCATTGTCCGGTTCCGTACTGCTATTAAAGATTCGCGGGATACGGTATATATTTTTTGGACTATCATTGTCGGCATCTGCTGTGGTGTAGGCGATTATCTTGTGGCAGGCATCGGAAGTGCAGTTACCTTTTTTGTGATTCTGGTACTTGGCTTCATTAAAAGCGATCATAGGATGCTGCTTATCGTGCGTGCCGCACGTAGTAAACAGGCGCCTATTAAAGCGCAAATCTATAAGATATTCCATACAAAGGCGGTTCTCCGTGTGGAAAATACGACAGAAGACACCGTGGAACTTATCTACGAACTAACACAAAAAATGCTGCAAAAAGCGGAAAAACAAACGCCCGATATCACCGCCGGTATCTATGCGCTTGGAAATGTCGAATATGTAAACATCGTCATGCAAAACGATGAAGTGTCAAATTAAACCATGTTCAAAAAACAATGCAGGAGGTAAATAGATGAAATACAGAGTTTGGGGTATCATTGCCTGTGCACTCATGCTGCTCATTTCTGCGATAAATTTGCCTCTTTTATTGACGGCGGATACCGGACGCTATCATCAACATTGGGAGGCAGAGCCGAAACAACCATGCTCCCATACGGACAATACCTTTTGCACACATTTACCGCTGATAACCATTCATACAGACGGTGTGGAAATACCCGGAAAGGCAATCGTGGAAGAAGGTAAAACGATCGGATATACAACCGCGGCTGACGGCAGCGACCGAATCCGTGCCAAGCTGTCGGTGTTTGATAATAAAACAACCAACAACCACCCCACTGATGTTCCTGCTGTTACCAGCGATATATCCATTCATGTGCGCGGCAATTCCTCTCGCACCTATGATAAATTGGGCTATCGCATCAATCTGATTGATGAAAAAGGAGGAAACAATCCACAAAGTCTAATCGGAATGGACGCCCATCATGAATGGGTGCTGCACGGTCCGATTTTGGACAAGACACTGCTTCGTAATTATATGTGGTATAATATTGCCGGCGAGATTATGGACTACGCTCCCAATGTACGCTTTTGTGAATTGCTCCTTGACGGTGAATATATGGGCGTTTATGTATTGGTCGAAAACATCACGGCAGGCAAAAACGGAAGCCGCCTAAATCTGACTGTTGATGCAAAAGATAATACCTTTACCGGCTATGTATTGTTACTTGACCGTCCGGATAACGTGGAACATAACCATCTGAAAAGTTTTACCACTTATACGCTCCGCACAAACCTGAAATTGGAAATTGTATATCCTGGTACGCCTAATCTAACGCCCGAAATATTAGAAGGAATCAAACAAGATTTTTCCGCTTTTGAAAAATCACTCTATTCCTATGATTACGACAATAACCAATATGGGTATGAAGAATTAATTGATGTAGATTCTTTTGTAGACTATCTTCTCATAAACGAGTTTACCTGTAACTATGATGCCGGCTGGTTATCCACTTATATGTATAAAGATATCGACGGTAAGTTCCGCATGTGTATTTGGGATTTTAACTCTGCCTGTGACAACTATCAGCAATCTATGATGCAGCCCGGACATTTTGAACTTCAAAATTGTTTGTGGTACTTTATGCTGACAAAAGATGAAAACTTTACAAAACGTTGTGTCGAGCGTTATCATGAACTTCGCAAAACCTATTTCAGCGAGGACTATCTTAACCGTTATATTGACAGCACTGTAGATTATTTAGGCGCCGCGATAGCGCGAAACTATGAAAAATGGGGATATTCCTTTGAAGAAAGTCATGATTTGTTAAAACCTATCGAACGCAATCCACGTTCCTATGAAGAAAGTCTTGCGCAGCTCAAGTGGTTTATTTCGTATAGAGGTTCCTGGCTGGACGAAAACATAGAATCTATCACGCAATATTCCGCCGGGTCAAAGGTGAAAAAGTTTAATGAAAATGCAAACTAAATCGTTTCAGCAGGAGGATTCATGAAAAAGTTTTTAATCATTTTGTCGTCTGTTGTGGCATTGGCTCTGGTCTATGACGCCATTTATTTCCGGCTCGGATGGTATATTGATTTTCAGCCTGCCAAAGCAGTTACCACCTTTGTCAAAGCAGATGGCGATAAAATATATATAGACAAGGGAAACGGATATGAACCCTTTGAAATTCGCGGTGTGAATCTTGGCTCCGGTGCGCCGGGCGCATGGTCTACCGATTTTGCAATCGACAAAGAAACCTATCTTCGCTGGTTTCAATATATCAAAGAAATGGGCGCCAACACGATTCGTATCTATACCATTCAACAGGACGTTTTTTACAAGGCGTTTTACGAATATAATAAAAACAATCCTGACCCACTCTATTTGATTCATGGCGTATGGGTAAACGACTACATACAAAATTCCCACCGCGATGCCTATAGTAAGGAATTTTACGATACTTTTTTAAATGATTGCAAAACCATGCTGGACGTTGTGCACGGCAATAAAAAAATTGCGTTGAACAGTGTATCAAGCGCCGGTTCCGGCAGTTATCTAAAAGACGTCTCTCCTTGGGTCATCGGCTATATTTTGGGCGTGGAGTGGGAAGATCTTACGGTTGCTTACACAGACGATCTTTATGCGGACAAAGACGCTTATACCTCTTATCAAGGGAAATATATGTATACCACGCAAGACGCCTCCCCCTTTGAAACGCTGCTTTGTAAAGTCGGCGACAAAGTGGTTGAATATGAATCTTACCGCTATAAAACGCAGAAACTCATTGCTTTTTCCAACTGGCCGACCACTGATCCTTTTGAATATCCTGAACGAATCAAAAATTTCTTTATGAAATGTGCCTATGTGGATGCGGAACATATTAAAACCTATGACACATTTCTTGCCGGACAATTTGCCTCCTACCATGTATATCCCTATTATCCCGACTATCTCACCTATATTGACGATTGGTCACCGTTTGGAATCGCAGATAAATCGGCCTATATCAATGCAAAAGGGCAACTCAACACCTACCGCGCCTATCTTGCCATGCTCACAACCCACCATACCATGCCCGTGGTTATTTCGGAGTTCGGCGTTTCCACCGGACGCGGAATGGCGCAAAGGGATGCAAACACCGGAAGAAATCAGGGCAACATGTCCGAACAGGAACAGGGTCAAGCGCTTATTGACTGTTATGAGGATATTATGGCGGCAGGTTGTGCCGGCGGCTGTGTATTTTCGTGGCAGGATGAATGGTTCAAACGCACATGGAATACGATGTATGCAGTGGATTTGACAAGAACGCCCTATTGGTCGGACTATCAAACCAACGAGCAATATTTCGGCTTATTATCCTTTGACCCTGGCGCCGAAAAATCTGTTTGCTATGTGGACGGAGATATTTCTGAATGGACAGAATCGGATTTGGTCGTTCAAAACGGCGGCATGTCCCTTTCTGTAAAATATGATGAACGGTTCCTCTATTTCCTGATTCATAAACCGAACCTCAACCTTGAAACCGATACGCTTTATATTCCTTTGGATATCACGCCCAAAAACGGCAGTCTTTATTGCAAGGATCAAAATCTTTTATTAGACCGTGCGGCAGATTTTTTAATTGTGCTGCACGGCAGAGAAAACAGCCGTGTTTTGGTGCAGGAACGTTATGAATCGCTGCGTTCAACCTATGCACAGCAAGCTTATGATTTTGATACCTATATCACGAGCAACATACCTGATATTGACTCGACGCGTTTCCTGCCAATTCAGATGATTCTGCAAACCGCTACGGTACTTCTCTATAACGATAATTTGGCAAACTCAGAGGTCTTTGAGACCGGAAAACTCAAATATGGCAATGCCAATCCGTCCAGTCCTGCGTTTGACTCTCTCGCCGACTATATCTGCAGCGGAGACTATATTGAACTGAAACTGCCGTGGCAGCTTTTGAATTTCTCCGACCCGTCGCGTATGATAATTCATGATGATTATTACAACGGCAACTACGGTATAGACTATATCAAAATCCATGAACTATATTTCGCGCTGACAGATGGTAATTCCGGCGGGCGGATACCGTTCTCCTCTTTCAAACTGAAAGGCTGGGGCAACCGGATAAGCTATCACGAACGTCTGAAAAGTTCCTATTATATGCTGCAACAATTATGGTCATAGCAGTACGCGGATAGGCATAAGAGAGTCGAATACGGTTGCGCCATGCAGTGACCGCAAGAGATTCAACTTTTGTTTGTCTCACCAAAAGAAAGGGTTCTCACAATGAACATAGAAAAAATGATTTACGTCTATCTTGTCATATGCGTTGGCATGATTTTATTTAATATCGTCAGTGCATTCCTCTCCCGCCGCAGGGACAAAAGGATTCTTCGGGTCAGCAATGGTTTTGAGGACAGAATCCGCAGTGAACTGATATGGCTGGAAACGCACAGTGCTGTGCACAGCGCACACAAAAACTATCTTTCCGGAAAACTCAAACGCATCAGCAACATGCGTGCTTTTGATGCAGCGCTTGAAAAAAAACATCTTGAAAATCCAACGCTTGTCCGAAAATATCTCTATTCTATTGGCAGTGTGTTTGTATCTCTTTCTATCGAATATTGCAAAAAAGATTCTATGGAAGCGGCATATTTCCCCTATATCATCAAAAAATATAGAATTTTGGCAGACCGTCCGTTTGACGCTATGATTGATATATTGTTCCGGCTTCTCCATGAACCGAGCATCTATTGCAGGGAAAACGCTATGCAGGCGCTCTATACTATCGGAGACGCTTCCTGCATTGTAAAAGCATTAAAAATCATAGACAATGAAAATAAATTCTATCATAGCAAACTGTTGACGGATGGACTATTAAATTTTGCAGGAAATACGCAGCGACTCAACGCTGCACTGTGGGAAACATTTGAGGATTTCTCGCGTGAGATGCAAATCACGCTGCTGAACTATTTCCGCTTTAGTTCCGGAGACCATTGCGAAGATATCCTGCGGCTTATGAAGGATACATCGCAGGACGATGAACTCCGGTTCGCCTGCATTCGCTATTTCGGTAAATACCGCTATGAACCGGCATATGAATATTTATTGCTTTATGCGAACAGCAGAACCGATATGCGCTGGGAATATGCCGCTATAGCATCTTCTGTTTTGGCTTCCTATCCTTCTGAGAAAACAGTGGAAATTTTAAAATCAAATTTATATCACCGCAATTGGCATATCCGGTTCAATTCCGCGCAAAGTCTTGAACGGCTGGGACTGACTTATCTGGATTTGATTGATGTTTTGGAAGGACATGACCGCTACGCCTCCGAAATTCTCCGGTACCATTTTGATGTTCGTGATATGATACGCGCAGAAAAGGAGGATGCATCCATATGTTAGACACGCTTAAAGTATTCTTGGATTGGACCGGCTATTTCTTTATCGCCTATCTCATTGGATATTCAACCTTCCTTTTTATCTCGCTTGTTGTCGGCTCTCTTGAACTGTATAAACTCCGCCGGCGTGAGTTGATGAAAAACATTCTCCCGCAGGACTATTATGTTCCGATTACCATTATCGTACCTGCCTATAATGAAGAAGTTACTGTGGTGGAAAACGTCAAATCTCTTTTGCAGCTTGAATACCGTTCCTATGAGATTATTGTAGTAGACGACGGTTCCACAGACAATACATCCAAAAAGTTAATTGAAGCGTTTGACATGCGCCCCGTTCACTGTCCGATACGCCGGCAGCTTCCCTGTCAGCCGGAAGAATTTGTCTATGAGTCCCGCTTACAAAAGGTACCGCTGACGCTCATTCGTAAACGAAACGGCGGAAAAGCAGACGCGCTGAATATGGGTATTAACGCCTCTACATTTCCGTATTTTATTTGTATTGACGCCGATTCTTTTCTGCAATATGACTCCCTGCGCCGCATTGCACAACCTATTCTGGAAAATGATAATGTGGTTGCCGTCGGCGGTATGGTGCGCATTTCCAATGCAGTCGAACTGGAAAACGGACGGCTCAAAAAATATCGTATGCCGCGTAATATCTTGGCTTGTATGCAAGTTTTAGAATATGCCCGTTCTTTTTTGGCGTCCAGAATTCTGTTTGATAAATTCAACGGTTCTCTTATCATTTCCGGTGCGTTCGGGCTGTTCAAAAAAGATACGGTCATAGCGGCGGGCGGTTATAGCAATGAAACAATCGGCGAGGATATGGAATTGGTGGTCAAGCTGCATGAATATTGTACCATGAACCATATCAACTACAGTATTCGATATGCCAGCGACGCCATCTGCTGGACGCAAGTACCCGAAAACTTGCGTGATTTGTGCCGCCAGCGCAAAAGATGGCATTTGGGATTGTTTCAGAGCATGTTTGCGCACCGCAAAATGTTTTCCAATCCCAAATTCGGTGCAGTCAGCTTCATATCCTATTTATACTTTTTGATTTATGAGTTGTTTTCACCGTTTATTGAAATATTTGGCGTTATCACTATGCTTTTGGCGTGGGCAACCGGTTTATTGCATGTTCCGTTTATGATTCTGTTTTTCCTGATATATGCCGGATTCAGTTCCATTCTCTCGCTTTCGGCATTCTTCTCACGCCTCTATACAACAGATATGAAAATTTCATTTATAGACGGCGTCAAGGCTGTTTTACTATGTTTCTTTGAGCTAACCTGTCTGCGGTTTATCCTTGCTTGGGTACGCTCCACCGCGTTTATTGGCTATCGCAAAAAGAAAACACAATGGGGTCGTATTGAACGCAAAAAAATCAAGCTGCATTAAAAAGCGTGTCTGGCTATGATACCGAAAAATCGGAAAGGAGATTTTTATGGATATTACACATTTGAAAAAGGGATTTTGGGGATATAAAAAAAGCGATGTATGTGAATATATCGCAAAAATGAACGAAGAATTTTCCCTGAAAATGATGGATACCATAACAGCACACGAACAGGCAGTGCAGGAATTCAATGAAAAAATTGCGCGGCTTGAGCAGGAAAACGCAGCTTTTTATGCAGAACGCGACCGTGTGGCGGAAGTGTTGACCGATGCAAAAATGTATGCAGTAGAATTGAAGCAAAAAGCAAATGCTGAAAATGCAAAGTTTCTGGAAAAAAATCTGGAATGCGCCCATGAACTGCAAAAACGAATCCGTGAATGCAGTACCGGCATCCATGATGTACGCGATAGCATTCAGCAATTGCTTGATATATTTGGTGATAATTTGTCTGAGAAAAGCGAGGTGCTTCCAGAACCACAGCACTTTTCTCCGGTCACTCGAAAAAAAGATTAAAAAGGGGGGATGTCAAAATGAACAACCGTAATATGGGGTTCGTCAGAACCATATATATCTATATCTGTATTATCGTGCTTTCTATGTTCCTTGCTGCTGTTCATTCGTTTGCTTCTGAATCCACCGTTTATGTGGCAGGAAACGCCGATATGTATCCGATAGAATATTATGACGATACGAGCGGACAGTTTGTCGGTCTCATGCCGCAGCTCTATGCAGTGATTTCTGAAAAAACCGGTTATACTTTTCAGTATTTAGAGGATAGCAGTCCCCATGCACAGGCGCGTCTGGCAAAAAACGGGCAGGCAGATATCATATCCGCCTATTTGGAGGGAGCGATTGACGAGCAGTATATAAAGGCGCCGCAGTTCGTTTCCAACATTACAATTGACGGCAGAGAACGGCGGGTCTGTTTTGCATTTTCTAACATTGCCTCTGAAGAAATCGTATCAAAGGTTTCCGCTGCGTTTTCCGAGATATCTGCAGAACAAAAACTTACGTTTCTCTCGTCCTATACAAGGGAATACGGCGGTGTGAACCGAATCCATATATTGTTGATATATATTTTAGGTGGTATTTTATCAGTTGTTTTGCTGACAGCGGCGGTGCTGGCAATCCATTTTGGGAGAAAGCGGAAAGCTGCGCAAGACGACCTGATGATACATCCCCAATATGGTATCGGAAATGACAACTATTACATTTATTGCTATGACAATCTTATTTCCGATAAAAGCAAAAGTCTATACTATCTTGCCTATATTGCCTTTGATGAAGAAACCTTCAACCGGCGGTACGGCGGAAGCGAAAGCCAAACGGTTCAGCAGTATGTGGCAGCGTTTTTAAATCAAAAAACCGGCGCCGCAGAATATCTTGCATTGGTAAATGCCGGCGTGTTTGTTTTTCTCTATCAAAGCAGCAATAAACCAAAGGCAGAAGAACGAATCAAGCGTATCATGGACGAACTGGACGTCTATCTTAGTCAATTCAAAAGTGAATATACGAATCTCTTTTCCGCCGGCGTTTGTGCGCTGGAAGAAAACATGGACTGTGACAGCGAATCCGCTTTCTACAACGCAAAACAAGGATATCTCCACGCGGTGGGTCACAAACTGAACTTTTCTTTCAGCACGCAAACCCTCGTCGCAGAAACACATCAGAATGAACGCCTGCATCACCGTATCACGCAGGCAATCAAGGACGGTGAATTTCAGTTATATCTGCAATATATTGTCAACCGAAAAGGTGAAATATACGGCGCGGAAGCGGTATCCAGATGGCAAAATCCGCAGGAAGGATTGCTGCCGCCGTCAAAATATATTGAACTCATGAACCAAACCGGCGCCGTGACAGCGCATGATTACTATATTTTTTCGCAGGCATGTAAACAACTGGCGAAATGGAATCAGGACGGTTTGGGTCATATGTTTATATCTTGTAATTTCACCCGCTATTCCATTACTGCACCGGATTTTTCAATCCATATCAAAGAAATTGCCGAACGTTACGCTTTTCTCCACAGTCACCTTATCATTGAGGTTACAGAAGATTCCCTGTCACACAATCCAAAACTTTTGCAGGAAAATCTGCAAAAATGTAAGGCGCTGGGATTTCTAATCGCTTTGGATGATATCGGAAGCGGCTATTCCTCTCTGTCTGACCTCTATCATTATCCGATAGATTTCGTGAAAGTGGAACGGGACATTGTTCTAAACGCCATGGACAGCCGTGGAAAAATGTTGCTGGACGGACTTATCCGCTTGGCGCACAGCATGAATATCACCGTTCTATGCGAGGGTGTTGAAACGGAAGAACATAATAAAATGGTGCTAAGCACCGACTGCGACCTCATTCAAGGATTTTACTATTCCCGCGTTCTGCCGCTGAAAGAAGCGGAAAAATTTTTACAAGAACGCAGACAGTAGCTGCTATATTTTTTTAGAACCCATCAAGAGTACATAGGTTTTTTTCAAGCACACGTCTCCTCTCAAAGTCGTGTGTGCCTTTTGGGGAGAGAATATCGTTTATAGATTGGTTTCATCTAAACGATTGACTGTCTATATAAATACCAAAGCCCTGATATCACATAAAATATGATATCAGGGCTTTTTGCATCAATCTCTATGCCACTTTAGCGGCTTACCTTTTTTGTAAACAGGTTTCGCCTATTGTTCTATTTGTGGTGCAGCCGGCTTTTTTACTTCCGGTTTACCGCCGTCTTTCCAGATTTCCGCCAAAGACGCCGCCATACCTGCCATGCCTTGCATGTCAGAAGGAATAATCAACTTCGTCGCTTTTCCGTTTGCAACCTGTTCCATGGTTTCATAGCTTTTCAGAATCAAAATTTCATTGCTCGGCGCCGCTTCTTTCAGCATACGGATACCGTCCGCCGTTGCTCTCTGGACGTTACGAATGGCTTCCGCTTCCCCTTCTGCGCGGCGGATTTGCGCTTCTTTTTCCGCTTCTGCGCGCAAAATCTGAGATTCTTTTTCCCCTTCCGCCACCAGAATTGCGGATTTCTTTTCTCCTTCCGCCTTCAAAATAGATTCACGGCGTTCACGTTCCGCTTTCATTTGTTTTTCCATGGCGTTTTGAATTTCCGCCGGCGGCATGATGTTTTTCAGTTCCACACGGTTGATTTTAATACCCCACGGGTCTGTCGCTTCGTCCAAAATCGCACGCATTTTTGTGTTGACAACATCACGCGACGTCAGCGTTTGGTCGAGTTCCATGTCACCGACAATGTTACGCAGCGTTGTTGCTGTCAAATTTTCAATCGCCACCATCGGACGCTCTACGCCGTAGGTATACAGTTTCGGGTCGGTAATTTGAAAATAAACAACCGTGTCAATCTGCATAGTAACGTTGTCCGCCGTAATCACAGGCTGCGGCGGAAAATCCACCACGATTTCTTTCAGCGACACTCTTTTTGCCACTTTTTCCAGAAACGGTGTCTTAAAATGCAGCCCAACGCCCCACGTCGCTTTATATGCGCCCAGACGTTCCACCACAAACGCATTTGCCTGCGGTACAATTTTGATATTAAAAACAATGAACAGCACAATCAAAATAAAAATACCAAATATAATGTATCCCATGATTTCCCTCCAATCTGCCGCTTTTGCGGCACATCAACATGTGAGCAGCAGCCAATACAGCCGTTTGCTCTTGCTTTTTCTGCTTTTCCGCTTAACTTTCCTGTTTCGCTTGCTCCTGCGTCCGTGAGACAATCACTTTCACCCCACGGATTTCGTGAATATTCACGATTGCTCCCGCCGGAATGATACTGCCCTCCGCTGAACGCGCCGACCAAACTTTCCCGTCCGCTTTCACTGCGCCGGTTTCCTTGATGTTATCAATTTCTTCTGTGACAATGCCTACCATGCCAATGACCCTGTCGGAATTTGTCGGCGTTTTTTTCGCCATCACTTTCACAACAAACGGACGCGTCGACACCAATAGCACCGTTGTCACAAACGCAAATAGAATCATCTGCACCCACATGGGCAAATGAAACATTGCTGCAATCATTGCGGCTGTTGCGCCGCCGGCAAACCAAATGGTCACTAAATTAAACGAAGCAATTTCAATGATGACCAATACTACTGTGATAACCAGCCATAATAATACTTCCTGCATAGCCATTCACCTCTTTAGACAGGCTTCTTTTCCTTACTGCCGCGGTCTACCGCCTGACGTTTCTCGAGTTCTCCAAACACCTCGTCCCACGTCATTTGTTTTTCCGCCATCAGCACCATTAAATGATAGAGCAAATCCGCGATTTCATAACGTACCTCTTCATTTCCCGCGTTTTTAGCGCCAATGATAACCTCTGTCGCTTCTTCGCCGACTTTTTTCAGAATTTTATCCAACCCTTTTTCAAACAGATAGTTTGTATACGAACCTTCTTTGTGATTTTTCTTTCTGTCCAAAATGGTTTCATAAACTTCCTGTAACACAATTGCTTTGTTATCGCTTTCTTCATTCTCCACAAATTTATCCACGTCTAATACCCGATAAAAACAACTGTTTTTTCCTGTGTGGCAGGCAGGACCATCCGGTGTAACCTTTAGCAGCAGGCAATCCATATCGCAGTCCACCCGCAGCGTCTCCACATTCATGTAATTTCCGGAAGTTTCCCCTTTTAACCACAGTTTCTGACGGCTGCGGCTATAAAAAACTGCCTTCCCGCAGGAAATCGTTTTTTCCAGCGATTCCCTGTTCATATAAGCCACCATCAGCACCTGACCTGTTTTCGCGTCCTGCACAACAGCAGGTACCAGTCCATTTTCATCGAATTTAATCGTATCCAGTATCATTGGACTAATCGCTCCTTCCCCATTTATATTCTCACTTCTATTTTACTATTCTTTAAATATTGTTTCAAGTCTTTTATTTCCATTTCTTTATAATGAAACAGTGACGCTGCCAGCGCGGCGTCTGCCTTGCCTTCTGTGAGCACATCGCGAAAATGTTCCATGGTGCCTGCGCCGCCCGACGCAATGACCGGTACCTCCACCGCTTCGGAAACTGCCCGTGTCAACGCCACGTCATATCCCGCTTTGGTGCCGTCCGCGTCCATGCTGGTGAGCAAAATTTCTCCTGCGCCCAGCCGTACCACTTCTTTTGCCCATTCCAGCGCGTCCAGTCCCGTCGGCACCCGTCCGCCATTGATATATACTTCCCAGCTTTCGCCGTTTCGTTTCGCATCAATCGCTACCACCACGCATTGACTGCCGAATTGCAGCGCCGCCTGTGTAATTAACGATTTATCCTTGACCGCAGAGGAATTGATGGAAATTTTATCCGCGCCTTCCTTTAAAATGACCCTGAAATCCTCCACGCTGCGTATCCCGCCGCCAACCGTAAACGGAATAAACACCTGAGACGCCACGCCGCGCACCACATCCAACAAAATATTGCGCGCGTCCGACGAAGCTGTGATGTCCAAAAAAACCAACTCATCCGCGCCCGCCTTGTCATAGACCGCCGCCACCTCTACCGGGTCTCCCGCGTCTTTCAGGTTCACAAAATTAACGCCTTTTACCACCCGCCCGTCATGGACGTCCAGACAGGGAATGATTCGTTTTGCCAGCATTTTCCCCCACCTCTCTATTCCACCGACAGGATAACATCTTCTAAATTGATGCGTCCCGCATAAATTGCTTTTCCGATAATCACGCCCGCTACGCCCGTTTCTTTGAGCCGCAGTACGTCGTCTTTACAGCTTACGCCGCCCGACGCAATGATATCACAGGATACCGCTTTGCTCATTTCCTGCATTGCCGCCACATTGGGTCCCTGCAGCATACCGTCTGTTGCAATATCTGTATAAATAATCGTTCTTACGCCGTAATCCTCCATTTGTTTTGCCAAATCCACCGCTTTGATGCGGCTCACCTGTTCCCAGCCATGCGTTGCGGCAAATCCGTCTTTTGCATCAATGCCTACGGCAACATGGTCGCCGTATTTCCGCACTGCCTCCTGCACAAACGCCGGATTGTTGACCGCCGCTGTGCCAATCACCACGCGCCGCACGCCAAGCGCCAGCGTTTTTTCCAGCGACAGCATATCGCGCACGCCGCCGCCAATCTGCACCGGAACATCTCCCGCTTTTTGCACAATCTCTTTGATTGCCTGTGCATTTTTGCGTTCTCCGTCCCGCGCGCCGTCCAAATCCACCGTGTGAATCCAATGCGCGCCCGCGCGGACAAATTCCTCCGCCATGGTATAGGGCTTGTCCGTATACCGGCAGACCTCGTCAAATTTTCCTTGGGACAGGCGGACACATGCGCCGTCCTTAATATCAATTGCAGGATAAACAATCACGTTTTCCGCCTCCTATAATTTCGCAAAATTCTCTAATATATGCAGTCCCCATTCTCCGCTCTTTTCCGGATGGAACTGCGTTGCAAACACATTGCCGCGTTCCACCGCCACGTCAAACGGAATGCCATAGGTAATCCGTGCAATGCTATCCGCCGGATTATCCAGTTTGGGATAGAAGGAATGCACAAAATAGACAAACGTATCATTTGGAATCCCTTTCAGCAAGCGGGAATTTTCGTTTACAGTGAGACAATTCCAGCCCATCTGCGGAATTTTCAATCCGTCCGCCGGCGGAATTTTAACAATTTTTCCTTTGAACAGTCCTAGTCCCTGAGCGCCCGGACTTTCTTCGCTTTCTTCAAACATCAGCTGCAGTCCCACGCAAATACCCAGCAGCGGCGTACCGCGCTGCGCCACGCGGTGCACGACTTCCTCCATACCGGCGCGGTGCAGCGCTTCCATGCAATGCCCGAACGCGCCGACGCCCGGCAGAATCACTTTATCCGCCGCCTCAATCTCCGCCTTATCTCCTGTTACCGTCACATCACAACCCAAATGCAAAAACGCTTTTTCCACGCTTTTCAAATTTCCCGCGCCATAGTCGATAATCGCTATCATAAGCATTCCCCTTTGATAAGCTCTTTCATATTCGTCACAATTTCCATAATGGTTTCCCGTTTCATTTTCATGCTGACGCGGTTCACCACCAGCCATGCGCTGAGGTCGCAAATCACTTCCAGCACTTCCAGTCCGTTTTCTTTTAAGGTTTTTCCGCTTTCCACAATATCGACAATAACCTCCGAAAGCCCTACCAGCGGTGCGAGTTCCACCGAACCGCTCAGCGGAATGATTTCCACTGTCTGCCCTTTGCCGATATGGAAATATTCCCGTGCAATATTGGTATATTTGCTTGCCACGCGCAGATTTGCCATGCCTGAAAACTTGTCTTTCATATCTGCCGGACCGCAGACCGCCATTTTACATTTTCCAAAACCGAGGTCTAACGTTTCATAGAGATTGCGTCCCTCCTGCAATATCGTGTCCCGTCCGACAATCCCAATATCCGCCGCGCCATATTCCACATAAACCGGAACGTCCGACGCTTTTACCAAAATAAATTTCGCTTTTTTTGCTTCATCGGTAAAAATCAGCTTACGCGACTTTTCCCGCATTTGACTGCAATCATACCCCATTTTTTCAAACAAACCGATTGCCGTCTCCGCCAGTCTGCCCTTTGCCAGCGCAACTGTCAAATAGTTTTCCATTTTCCGGCGCCCCCTTATATCTTATCCATGTCCAAGGTGTTCACTTCACCCGTCTGGAAATTTGTCACGTCCACATGGCTGTTGTCGCGCACATACGCCATACCGCCAACGCCTTTTTCCTTCGCATATGCCGCCGCGTCGCCGTCTCCGAGGTATAAATCCACCAGCATACCCTGCCGCCGGAACTCCTCCGCCACCTGAAACGCCAGTGCGCGGCACCCTTTGGCATAACTCACCACGGTATCCGGCGCCGGAGACTCCAGCGCCACGCCGCTGCGCTGCAATGCCGCAAGCACGCGGTCTACCCAAATTGCCACGCCCGCGCCCGGAATGTCCCGTCCAAACTGCGCGACCAAATTATCATACCGTCCGCCGCCGCAGATGGGGAATCCGACATGATGCGTGAACCCTTTGAACACCACGCCGGTATAATACGTGAAGTTTTTCACCATGCCTAAGTCGATTGATATGTAATCCTGCACGCCGTAGTCCCGCAAAATTTCATAAATTTCAATCAGGTTGTCCAGTGCCGCCAGCGCCGCCGCAGGCAAATGATTCTCACGCAAACTCCGGACGACGTCAATATCACCGAACAGCGTCGGCAGTTTCACAAACACATTCCGCAGTTCCTCCGGCATGTCATGTGCTTGTGTGAAAGTTTCCATGTTGATAAAATCTTTGTGGTCAATGATATCCACCAGTTGGTCGATATCCTCTGCGCTGAGACCCGCTTCCTGCACCAATGCTTTGAAAAATCCCATTTGACCCAAGTCAATTTGAAATTCTTTTAAGTCTGCTGCAAGCAGGCATTGCACAGTCAGCGCAATCACCTCAGCGTCCGCTTCAGGCGAGTTTACGCCCATCAATTCCACGCCCGCTTGGGTAAACTCTTTTTGCTTTTCGCCGCCATAGGCTTCGCCGCCGCGAAACGCCGGCCCCACATAGGAAAGTTTGAGCGGCAGCGGCTGTCCGCTGAGTTTTGTCGCCGCAATACGCGCAATGGGCGGCGTGATATCGGGACGCAGCGCTAAAATTCTGCCTTTTGCATCAAAAAATTTCAGCATATTTTCTTCGCCGCTGCAACCATATTCACCTGTGAACACATCTAAGAATTCAAACATCGGAGTCTGCACATCCGCATAACCATGCGCCGCAAAATGCTGCATACAGATTTGTTCGATTCTGTTTTTTGCTTTCTTTTCTTTCTGTAAAACGTCACAGCTTCCTACCGGCGTGTGCACTTTATTGTTATACATGTTGTGCCTCCTCTTTTTTTCACTCTACGTTTGCTTTCAAATACGCCTGAATAAATCCGTCCAAATCGCCGTCCATCACTGCGCCGATATTGCCCACCTCAAAATCCGTGCGGTGGTCTTTTGCCATGGTGTAGGGATGGAACACATACGAGCGGATTTGGCTTCCCCAGCCGATTTCTTTCATTTCGCCTTTGATATCTTCAATTTTTTCCATTTTTTCACGTTCTGCGATTTCCAGCAGTTTGGATTTCAGCATTTTCATAGCGGTTTCCCTGTTTTGAATCTGGGAACGTTCCGTCTGACAGGAAACCACCACGCCCGTGGGTAAATGCGTGATACGGACAGCGGATTCCGTTTTGTTGACGTGCTGTCCGCCCGCGCCGCTCGCGCGGTAGGTATCCACGCGCAAATCCTCGGGACTGATATTGATTTCAATGTCGTCGTCAAATTCCGGCATCACATCCAGCGACGCGAATGAGGTATGCCGCCGCCCCGACGCGTCAAACGGAGAAATCCGCACCAGCCGGTGCACGCCTTTTTCGCATTTCAAGTATCCATAGGCATTTTCGCCTTCAATCAAAATGCTGGCGCTTTTCACGCCCGCTTCTTCGCCGTCCAATAAATCCAGCACTTTTGTGCCAAATCCATGTCGCTCCGCCCAGCGCAGATACATGCGCATTAACATTTGCGCCCAGTCCTGCGCTTCCGTGCCGCCCGCGCCCGCGTGAAGCGCAATGATGGCGTTGTTTTTGTCATACGGCCCGCTGAGCAGCGTATCCAGTTTCATTTGCTCCAGTTTTTCTGCAAGCTGCGCATATGCCGACTGAATTTCGTCCTCCATGGATTCGTCCGGTTCCTCCTGCATCATTTCAATCAGAACCAACAAATCCTCCCGCTCGCCGCAAAGCGTTTCAAATTTATCCACTTTGTTTTTCAGTTGTTTCGTCTTTTGCAGCACCTTGCTGGACGCTTCCATATCGTCCCAAAACCCTTCTGCGGTCTGCTGCTGTTCCAAGTCTGCAATTTCCAGTTTCACTTTAGCGATGTTAAAGTGAATCCCCCAATTCTTTTAATTGATTTTCCATGGACTTGGTATCCAAACGGTATTGCTCCAAATCAATCATGCTTTCACTTCCCTTTTTTGATTTATTTTAAACGTCTCAGCGCCTGCGTTTTTTATTCCTCGTTCATGCCGCAGCATTTTTTATATTTCTTGCCGCTGCCGCAGGGGCATGGGTCGTTGCGTCCCACTTTTTGTTTTTTCACAACAGTCTTTTTCACGCCGCCTTCTTCGCCGCCGTGAGAAGCCGTCGTCGGTTTTGCCACCTGTTCCCGCTGCGGCGGTGTGCGGAATTTCACCATCAGCACCATGCGCGCCGTATCCTCTTTGATGGAGTTAATCATCTCCTCAAACATGTCCATACCCTCATATTTATATTCCACAACCGGATCGCGCTGCGCATAGGCACGCAGGGTAATACCGCGTTTGAGCTGATCCATGCTGTCAATGTGATCCATCCATTTGCGGTCTACGTTTTGCAGCATAATCACGCGTTCCACTTCCCGCATTTGTTCCGCGCCAATGAGTTCTTCCTGCGCTTTATATTTTTCCATTGCGCGCTCCAAAATGCGCTCTTTCAAATCGTCGCGTTCCAACGAATCCAAATCTTCCTGTTTGTAGGCAAATTCGCCCGGCTCAAACAGAATACCTTCCACTTCAGACGCCAAGCCAATCAGATTCCAGTCGTCCACGATATCGCCCGCCGTATAACGGTCTACCATATCGCTGAAATATTCTTCTATCATATTCGTGATGTTCTCTTTGAGGTCTTCGCCGTCCAGCACCTGCTGCCGCTGACTATAGATAATTTTACGCTGCTGGTTCATCACTTCATCATATTGCAGCACATGTTTACGAGATTCAAAGTTTCTGCCTTCAATGCGGCTCTGCGCCGTGCTGATGGCTTTGGTCAGCATGTTGTGTTCAATGGGTTCGTCATCTTCCAGCCCCATGGTTTCCACCACTTTTTTCACGCGGTCGGAACCGAACAGGCGCATGAGGTCGTCCTCCAGCGAAATGAAGAACCGTGAAGAACCAGGGTCTCCCTGACGACCTGCACGTCCGCGCAGCTGGTTATCAATACGGCGGGATTCATGCCGTTCGGTACCCACGATAAACAAGCCGCCCGCCCGAATCACTTCTTCCCGCGCATCGCTGATTTGTTCTTTGAATTTTTCATAGTAGTCCTGATAAACTTTTCTTGCATTTAAAACTTCTTCGTCATCTGTTTCTGCAAATCCGGTCGCTTCAAAAATCAGTTCCGGTTCGTAGCCATCTTTTTCCATGGCGTTGCGCGCCAAATATTCCGCGTTACCGCCCAGCATGATATCCGTACCACGACCCGCCATGTTGGTTGCAATGGTCACTGCGCCCGATTTACCTGCCTGCGCAATGATTTGCGCTTCCTTGTCATGGAATTTCGCATTCAACACCTGATGCGGAATCCCCTGTTTTTTCAGCATTTTGCTGAGCAATTCGGATTTTTCAATGGAAATGGTACCCACCAATACCGGCTGTCCGTTTTCATAGCATTCTTTAATTTGTTCTACTACCGCGCGGAATTTCGCGTCCTCTGTTTTATAGACAACGTCAGACAAATCTTTTCGTATCATCGGGCGGTTCGTTGGCACTTCCACCACGTCCAGCCCATAAATTTCACGGAATTCCTGTTCCTCTGTCAGTGCGGTACCGGTCATACCTGCCAATTTATCATAGAGACGGAAATAGTTCTGGAACGTAATCGTTGCCAGCGTTTTGCTTTCCCGTTCTACTTTCACGCCTTCTTTGGCTTCAATTGCCTGATGCAGACCTTCACTGTAGCGGCGTCCAATCATGATACGACCTGTGAATTCATCGACAATCAAAACTTCTCCGTCTTTCACCACATAGTCAATATCGCGCCGCATAATACCGTGCGCACGAATCGCCTGATTGATGTGATGCTGCAGCGCCATGTTTTCAGGGTCAGACAGGTTGTCAATATGAAACGCTTCCTCCGCTTTTTTGATACCGCGCTGCGTCAATGTAACCGTCTTTTGTTTTTCGTCCACCAAATAATCGCCGTCAAGGTCGTCGAAGTTCTCTTTGGAATCGAACTCCGCCCGTTTAATGGGCGTCAGCCGCGCCACAAACCGGTCTACAATGGTATACATATCCGTTGATTTATCGCCCGCGCCGGAAATAATCAGCGGCGTTCGCGCTTCGTCAATCAAAATGGAATCAATTTCGTCCACAATCGCATAATTGTGTCCGCGCTGCACCATTTGTTCTTTATAAATCACCATGTTGTCACGCAGATAATCAAACCCCAGTTCATTGTTTGTTCCATAGGTGATATCTGCCGCATATGCCTTTTGCCGTTCATTGTTGTCCAGTCCATTGACAATCAGTCCCACGGTAAGTCCCAAAAACCGGTGCACTTTCCCCATCAACTCACTTGCATAGTTCGCCAGATAGTCGTTGACAGTGACAATGTGAACGCCTTTGCCTGTCAGGGCATTCAAATAGGCAGGCAGCGTTGAAACCAGCGTTTTTCCTTCACCTGTTTTCATCTCTGCAATACGCCCTTGGTGCAAAATAATACCACCAATGAGCTGCACACGGAAATGCCGCTGTCCCAGCACTCTGTCCGCCGCTTCCCGAACCACCGCAAATGCTTCCGGCAGCAAATCGTCCAAGGTTTCTCCGTTTGCCAGCCGCTCTTTAAACTCCGCTGTTTTACCGCGCAGTTGTTCGTCCGTTAACTGTTTCATATCCTCTTCCAACGCTTCAATCTTATCGACAATCGGGTAAATCCGTTTGAGTTCCCTGTCGCTGTATGTGCCGAAGAGTTTTTCCATCATCTTCATATCATTGACATTCCTTTCTCTTATTGCACCCGGCTCTGCCGGACTCTTTTTGTCTCCCCAAATTCTTCCTGCAAACACGATTTTTCCTGCTGCTGCAAGCCGGTTATGATATCACGAAAGAGGGAGCGCGAACCGCGAACCCTCTTTCCACAAACCTATTCTTCTGTTCTTTCTTCTGTATCCATGACTTTTTCCTCTTGGCTCTCTTCTTCCCGCTGTGCATCCAGCGCCGCTTCCGCAGCCGCCGTGTCGCCGGAAAACAGTTTTTCAAAGGTTTTACCGTCTAATTTTTCAAATTCAAGAAGCGCTTTTGCAATCACATGCAGTTTGTCAATATGCTCTGTGAGCAAATTGATACAATCCTGATATGCTTCGTTTACAATGCTGTGCACTTCTTCGTCAATCTGAATTGCCACATCTTCGCTATAGTTGCGCATCTGGTTGTAATCGCGTCCGATAAACACTTCTTCATGCGCGGTTCCAAACGTAATGGGACCCAATTTATCACTCATTCCGTAACGCGTCACCATTTTGCGCGCGGTATCGGAAGCGCGTTCAATGTCATTGGACGCACCTGTACTGATGTCGCCCAAAATAATTTTCTCCGCCGCACGACCGCCAAGCAAAATGCGAATGGTTTCATTCATATCGCCGCGCGTTGCATAGTTCTTATCCTCCTGCGGCAAATGCATGGTATATCCGCCTGCGCGTCCGCGCGGAATGATGGACACTTCATGCACAGGGTCTTGATCCGGCATCAGCCGTGTGATAACCGCGTGACCCGCTTCATGGTATGCCGTCAGTTTTTTCTCTTTTTCGCTCATGACGCGCGATTTCTTTTCTGCACCCATCATGACCTTCATCAATGCTTGCTGAATATCTTCGTTAGAAATTGCCGTTTTATCTTTCCGCGCCGCCAGCAATGCCGCTTCGTTCAGCAGGTTTTCCAAATCCGCGCCTGTAAATCCGGCGGTTGTTTTAGCAACCACTCTCAAATCCACGTCCGGCATAAATTTTTTGTTTCTTGCATGAACCTTCAAAATATCAACGCGTCCCTGCAAATCGGGTGTATTCACCACAATTTGACGGTCAAAACGTCCCGGGCGCAAAAGCGCCGGATCTAAAATATCGGGGCGGTTGGTTGCGGCAATGACAATAACGCCTTCATTGACGCCAAATCCATCCATTTCCACCAGCAATTGGTTCAAAGTCTGCTCACGTTCATCATGTCCGCCGCCGAGACCTGCGCCTCTGTGACGTCCCACTGCATCAATTTCATCAATAAAAATAACGGAAGGCGTTGCTTTTTTCGCTTCTTCAAACAAATCGCGCACACGCGACGCACCCACACCGACAAACATTTCCACAAAATCGGAACCGGAAATAGAGAAAAACGGTACGCCCGCTTCCCCTGCAACCGCTTTTGCCAGCAGAGTTTTACCGGTTCCCGGAGGACCCACCAGCAAAACGCCTTTGGGGATTCTTGCGCCCAGCGCCGTATATTTCGCAGGATTTTTCAAAAATTCCACAATTTCTTCCAAATCCGCTTTTTCCTCATCTGCGCCGGCAACATCGCCAAAATTGACTTTTTTCTGGTCTTCTGTGAGCACTTTTGCCTTACTTTTTCCAAAATTCATGGCTTTTCCACCGCCGCCGCCCTGCGCCTGACGGAAGAAAAATATCCAGAACAGTACCATAATGACAATCAAAATCAAATAGGGGAACATGGACAACCACCACGGCATTTGCTGCGGCGTTGGCGTGCTCACTTTAATGGTTCCGTTCACCATCTGCTCTTTCAGTTTCGGAGAAGAGAATTCCAGCAACGCGCCAATACTCGGCACATCTACCACGATTGGTTTATCACTGTTCTTGAGTTTTGCCGTTGCCTGTCCTTCTTCAATCACAAGTTCTTCCACATTGTCATGTTCTATGCTTTGCACCAAATCGGAAAAATATTTTGGTTCTTCCTTGGGCGGCTGCACAATTAACATATATACTACCACCATAATGGCAAACAACAAAACATAAAAACTGATATTTTTCAAATATTTCTTCAAGGCTCTATCACTCTCCTTAACCGAACCTATGTCATTCTATTATGAAGCCTAACGGTTATTTTTCGTAAAATGCCCGTATCATATAATATACCATACTTTATATGAAATTACAAGTACTAAAATGCCTTGTAATTCCCAAAATTTCCAAATGATAGCGCCTCTTTTTTATTCATTCTATCACTTTTCCGCCGCCGGTTTCCATGCAGTTATGTATTCTTTTTTCCGCCTTCCAGCAGCCGCTCCTTTTATTATACCTAAAAATCAGGAATTATAAACCTCTTCTTTTAAAGTTCCGAGATAGGGCAGGTTGCGATAGCGTTCGTCATAGTCCAATCCATAGCCCACAACAAATTCGTCGGGAATGTCGTAGCCCAGATATGTCACATCAATATCCACCTCGCGGCGGGACGGTTTGTTTAAAATCGTGCAAATTTTCACATCTACCGCACCGCGGTCTTTCATCAACTGCATCAGAAACGACAACGTATGTCCGCTGTCAACAATGTCCTCCACAATCAACACATGCTTTCCACGGATATCGGAGTCCAAATCTTTGACGATTTTCACGTTGCCGCTGGAACGTGTCCCGCTGCCATAGCTGGAAACCGCCATGAAATTAATATCCACGTCGATGTCCATTTGACGCACCAAGTCGGAAGCGAAGATAAACCCGCCTTTGAGCACCGTTACCATCACAAATTTTTTTCCTCGATAGTCATCTGAAATTCTTTGCGCCAGTTCTTTTGTTTTGTCCGCCAGTTGCTGCTGCGTGAGCAAAATTTCTTTTAAATCCTGATGCATGTCGATTTCTCCTTTATCCATATTTTTATCATTTGCGTCCCATCATGCGGCGTATCCGCGTGCCGCAGCCCACATACCCAAACAATGTCGCCGCCCACTTCCACAACCGGAATTTTTTCCCGCAGTTCCCGTGGAATTTTTGCGTCAATCATCATTTGTTTGACCCGTTGCAGCCGTCCGCCGGTACGAATACGGTCGCCCGGCTGTCTGCTGCGAATCACAATAGGCTCTCCATGATAGGGCATGATATGCACTGATTCCTGTCTTTTATCTTGTTCTACCGCCCAGTCCACGCCTGCCGCATATCCTATTTCCGGCAGCAGACAGGTTTCTCCCGGCCTGAGTATATAAGAAAATCCCGATATCGTTTTTTCCCTGCGTCCAACCGTTAAAATTCCATACGACAGCGCGGCAGTCATGCCATGCGGCAAATCCATTTGACAACCTGTTTCATTTTTCTCCAAAATTCGCCAAATTGCTTGCACATGTCCCCATTCCAGCGCGCTGCCCGCCATATGGCACAGTACCGCATGACCTATTGTCATCCCCTGTGCCAGCAATTCCGCCGCCGCCACATGCCAGCCGTTTTTCTCTTGTTTTACATGGTTTTGAATAAACTGCTGTGCCTGCTTGTCTATGTCGGTTTGCTGCTGCCGCATAATTTCCGCCGTGCGGCAAAGCGTTTCCACAATTTCCGGATTATAGTCCTGTTTCAGCTTGGGAATCAGCTCCAGCCGTACGCGGTTACGTGTGACGTCACTGCAAAGATTGGTACTGTCCGTCCGGAACGAAATGCCATTCTGCTGTAAATATGTTTCAATTTCCTCCCGCGTCAAACAAAGCAGCGGACGGATAATATTGTCCCGTTTGGGCGGTATGCCTGCCAGTCCCCTGCTGCCGCTGCCGCGCAGCATATGCATCAATACCGTTTCCGCCTGGTCGTTTTTATGATGTGCCGTTGCAATGCGGACGTCTGCCGCCGTTTTTGCAGGAGTATCTTGCCGTTCTATCTCATCTGCCGCCACGCCCGTTTCCGCCGCGAAATTCCGCGCTGCCTCGTAAAAAAATTCATAACGCAACCCTCGTCCTGCCGTTTCCACAGAACAGTTCTGCTGCCGTGCGAATGCGGCAACATCCGCTTTCTTTTCATAGAACGGTATATCCAGCGTTTGACACAATTTTCGCGCAAACGCCGCGTCTGCGTCCGCGTCCGCGCCGCGCAATCCATGGTGCAAATGCGCCGCCGCCAATTGCAAGTTCCATTTCGGCTGCAACTGTTTTAACATATGTACCAAACAAACGGAATCAGCGCCGCCGCTGAGTGCCACCAAAACGCGTCCGCCGCGCACCAGCAATTGCTGCTGCACACAATAGTTTTCTACTTTATTTATGAGTTGTCTCATACCGGCGTCACTCCGTATGCTGCCTGTCCAATGTGACAAAGCGCGTAATATCGGACTTCCAGCCCAGTTCTACGGTACATACAGGTCCATTACGATGTTTTGCAATAATACATTCCGCAATGCCCTTCTTTTCTGTTTCTTCGTTATAGTAATCCTCGCGGTGGAGGAACATAACAATATCTGCATCTTGTTCAATGGCGCCTGATTCACGCAAATCACTCAGAATCGGTTTATGGTCTGTCCGGTTTGCCGTTGCACGGCTAAGCTGTGACAGCGCAATAACAGGCACATTCAGTTCTTTTGCCAGCACTTTCAGTCCGCGGGAAATTTCTGAAATTTCCTGCTGCCGGTTTTCGCTGCGCCGCCCGCCCTGCATCAGCTGCAAATAGTCAATGATAATCAGCCCGATACCGTGTTCCAATTGCAATTTTCTGCATTTCGCACGCATTTCCGTGATGGTGATACCCGGCGAATCATCAATATAGAGCGGTGTTGACGAAATATGTCCCACCACTTTGGCAAGCGTTGTCCAATCGTCGTCACGGATATTGCCTGACTTAATTTTTTCGCCGCTAATCATGGATTCCGACCAAATCAGTCTCGTACCAAGCTGTTCTTTAGACATTTCCAAACTGAACAGTGCAACCGGAACGCCCGCTTTTGCCGCGTTGATTGCCACATTCAGCACAAAACTGGTTTTTCCCATGGCAGGACGCGCTGCTATGATAATCAACTCCGAAGGCTGCAAGCCCGTTGTAACAATATCCAAATCCCGAAATCCTGTCGGAACGCCCGTTGTTTTGCCGCGGTTGACAAACAGATGGTGAATGTGTTCAAAGCTGTCAAACAGCACATCTCCCACTGCCGAAAAATTCTCCGTCCGCCGCTGCTGCAAAATATTATAAATGCTGCTTTCCGCATCGGACAGCACGTTTTGCAAATCGTCCTCTTTGTCATAACTGATGTTGGCAATGTGGCTGGCAGCGTCAATCAGCCGCCGCCGGATTGCCATATCCGCCACAATGTCGATATACGCGTCCAAATGTTGTGTGGTGGGGAGCGTCTGCGCAATTTGCGCAATATAAGCATAGCCGCCCACCGCCTCCAAGTCCGCGCCCAACTGCTCGCTGAGCGTGACTGCGTCAATGGAGCCGTTCCGGTTCCAGATATCCACCATGGCACGATAAATCACGCGGTGCTGGCGCAAATAGAAATCTTCCTCTTTCAGGTGCTGCGCCACTTTTGCAAGACAACTCTGATCCAGCATAACCGCTCCCAAAACGGATTGTTCCGCCTCCGCATGATAGGGCTGCTGTTTGATAAATAAGGTTTCCTCCTGTTCGCTCAAAAACGCTCACCTCACTTTCAATCTGTTCATACTCTCGGCTTTCCTCACGCGCCGGGCGCTACGACCACTTTAAACGTCGCCGTCACACCGGCATGGATTTTCGCTTTCACTTCCGTTTCGCCCGCCTGTTTGATGGTATCCATTACCAATTTTTTCTTGTCCAGCACAACATGGAGTTGGAATTTCACTTGTTCCGCCACTTCCGCGCTGGTGATAGACCCAAACAGTTTTCCGTTTTCGCCCGCTTTTGCTTCAATCGTCACAGTTTTCCCTTCCAGCTTTGCCGCAAGTTCCTGCGCCGCCTCGAGCTGTTTTTGTTCATGATAGGCTTTTGCGTCCTCCTGCCCTTTCATTTCATTGATTGCCGTTTTAGTAGCAGGCGTCGCTAATTTTTTCGGAAACAAAAAGTTTCTGGCATATCCATCTGAAACATTCACCATTTCGCCTTTTTTTCCCTGTCCTTTTACATCGCTTGTTAAAATGACCTTCATTCCTCTTCCTCCTCTGTTGTATCGTCAAAATATTCATCAATTGCTTGTTTTAATGTTTCTTCTGCTTGTTTCATGTTCCCGTTTACTTTTGCTGCCGCCAGCGTGATATGTCCGCCGCCGCCGATGCGCTCCAAAATCACCTGCACATTCACCGCGCCGAGCGAACGCCCGCTGATATGGATACCGCCTTCCACTTCGGATAACACAAACGATGCGGCAACGCCCTCCATGCCCAGCATTTCATCTGCTGCCACCGCCGCCACCATTGTGGTATCTTCCGTTTTTTCTTTCAGGCGCGATATGGCAATGCCATCTCTGTACAGAAACGCCGCTTTGACTACCGCCAGCTTTTGAATATAGACCTGCCGGTCGTCCTGAAACAGTTGTTTGATGTGCAGCGTATCCACGCCACGCCGCCGCAGGTATGCCGCAGCTTCAAAGGTACGGACGCCGGACTTAAACACAAAGTTTTTGGTGTCCATCACGATACCTGCATACAGTGCTTCCGCTACAATCGGCGCAATATGGGCACCATCGTCAATATATTGCAGCATTTCCGTCACCATCTCACAAGTAGACGACGTAAACGGTTCATGATATACCAGCGTTGTATCTTCGATAAATTCCGCACTTTTTCTGTGGTGGTCCAGCACCACAATATCTCCCGCCGCCTCCAGCAATTGCGGGCATTCCGTGATGGACGCGCGATACACGTCTACTACAATCAGCAGCGTATCATCATCTACCACTTCTTTGGCTTTTTCATAATCTATCAGAGCGCCGCGAAATTCTTCATATCGGTTGGCGCGCTCCAGCAGCTTGAGCGTTGATTTATTTTGTGTCTCCGTCACAATATAGACATGCTTATCCATATGCCGTATACTGCTATACAGTCCAATTGCCGCGCCAATTGCGTCCAAATCCGCATTTTTGTGCCCCATCAGCACCACTTTTTCCGCTTGCTGAATCAATTGTTTGAGCGCATATGCCATAACGCGCGTTTTCACGCGCGTATGCGTTTCCTGTTCCGCACTGTTGCCGCCGAAATACGTGAATTTATTCCTGTCTTTAATCACCACTTGGTCGCCGCCGCGTCCCAGCGCCATATCAAAGGCGCTGTTTGCATAGCTGTCGTTATCCGGCAAGTCCGCCCCAACGCCGATTCCAAGGCTGATGGTAATTGGCATTTTATTACCTTCCTGCAAATCGCGCATTTCATTTAAAAACGGGAATTTCCCCCGCGCGTTTTCTTCCAGAAACCGTTTTTCCATGATAATCGTATATTTATCCCGCTGCATTCTGCGGACAATCCCTTTGTTTTTTGCCACCCACTCATGAATCTTTTTTTCAATGGTTGCCGCAAACATGGGACGCTGGATTTCATCTGTGTTTTGCATGATTTCGTCATAGTTGTCAACGCTTAGCTGACAGATGACCGGACGGGAATTTTCATATTCCTGTTTCATTAAAATTTCTTCCGTCTCGTCCACCCAATACAAAATCACCGTCGTGTTGTCCGGCATTTCGTCCGAAACGTTTGCCATGAGATTATAGTACCGGTTTTTATATTCTATACGTGCTGAGAGTTTCACCTGATTCACAAATTGCTCAATGTCCAAATCCGTTCCCAGCACTTCATTGATATCCTGGTCAAAAATGTTGTCCTCAAAAATCTCCGCACACTGTTTGTTATACCAGATAATCCTGCCATTCTGGTCAATAATCGTCAGTGGCATGGGGAATTTCAGCAAAGAGTCTCTCGACGTGGAATGCACATGAAACGATAACTGCTGCACATATTCAAACAGGTTTTTCTTTCGGTTTGTTTCCACCAATACAGTGACAATCGTCAACAAAATGCCTATAGCAATGCCCACAATCCCCAATCCAAATTGCCCTAAAGCCAGCAGCACACAGGCAAACAAAAACAAAACAAGCAAATAAACCCATGAATAATTGGCAGTAATTGACGTATATGACTTCCGTTTCAAGGTTGCCTCCCCCTTTCTCAAAATCCTATCATTGACCCACATTTCTCTTGCGGCTCAACTCTATTTACCGGACTGTTACATAACATCGCTGCGTCCTGCCAGCCGCCGGAAACAGAAGGCGGAATCTATGATTCCTGCCAGCATAAACAACTGCACAGGATTCAATATCGGCAGCATCATCATGGACAGCACTACCAGCACCATCGGAACCGCAATCAGCGTCCGCAGCAACACCCGCGGGAACCAACGTTTCATCCAAAAGCAAAGCAGCGAAATACCACAGACGGTAAAATAGGCAAACAGCACTACTGTGATATTCAGCGCCGCGCCGCGAATCACTTGCGCCGGTGCAAACAGGCTGATTGCAAACGTTATCAGCAATGCCAACGCCACGCTGCGCGGGGCGTACAGCTGCGTGAACGGCGTAATTCTGTCGGTATCCTGTCCGTCGCGCCGCAAAAACGCCGTGCAAATGCAAAGCACAATATATGCCATCACACAGCAGCAAATAAATAAAAGCGCCGGAATAAGCTGCGCAAGCGTCTCTATCAAGTAGTGATACATTTGTGTGAACGCCTGCATACTTTCTTCCACATTCGCCACGCCGGAGGTCTCCAGCATTTGCCGAATCTGCGGCAGCATGGCGTCTGTTTCTTTTTGTATACTGCTAAACATTTCCGAAAAAATGTTTTCCCCCAACCGGATTCGGATGATGATAAATTCCAGCATGGTTTGCAGCAAAAATCCCAATGTCCCCGCGGTGATAATCTCCCGCATTCCCAAATTCTTTTTCCAGACCGCCATCATCGCACAACCGGGCATGGCAACACCAATCATTAACACAATGCCCACAAGGGCACTGCGCGTCAGTACAAACGCCGCTGTAGCGCCCAGTACGGCGCTCAAAATGACAGGATACCACCCGCGCCGCACATATAATAACGCGCAAATCACCGCGCCTGCGAGCGTAAACAAGGTTCCCAAAGCCGGCACCCACGCTGCCGCTGCTATACATAAAACCACTGTCACAATGGAAATGATATCTTTCGCTTTCACGTCTAATCTCCTTTTTCTCCCGTTTTTCATCACGAAACAGGCGTTACCACTGATGAAATAATATTTTTCCGCCCGAACGAATCAAAATCCACCGTCAGCACAAGCATATCTCCGGATTTTTGTACCTGTGCGATAGTGCCTGTGCCGAACTTTTTATGCTGTACCCGCCCGCCTTCCGCAAAAGCGTCTGCAGAAACCTTCGCGCGCGGCATACTCTGCTGTTTTCCCGGTATGTATTTTCTGAAATCTGTTTTTTCCATCTGCTGCGGAATTGGTTCCTTCCGGACGCGGTACAAATCCTCCAGTCCTTCCAGCAACTCCGTCGGAAGTTCACTGATAAACGACGAGGTCATCGTGCGCATGGGATAGCCGCTATAGGAACGCCGCGTTCTGGCACAGGTGAGAAACAATTTTTTGCGCGCCCGCGTGAAGGATACATAACACAGCCGCCGTTCCTCTTCCAGTTCCTCATCGCCGTCGCCCTCGCGGATTTTGGGGAACAGTCCTTCTTCCAGCCCCACCACAAACACATAGTCAAACTCCAAACCTTTTGCGCTGTGCATAGTCATCAGCGTGACGCCGTCCTCCGCTTCATCTTCGGTATCCAGACCGGTAATCAATGAAATATGCGCTAAAAATTCTTCCAAATGGAACTCTTCTTCTTTTTGCTCCAGCTCTTTTGCCACTGCCACCAACTGCCCGATATTTTCCATACGGGTCAAGGCTTCAATTTCCCCTTCTTTGGCATAGTGCTCATGCAAATGGAGGTCGTCCACCATATCCGTAATAAATTCCGAAACCGGTTTCAGACCGCTTTCCTGTTTATAACGTTCTATCAACGCGGCAAATTCCAGCAGTTTCTGCTGGCTGCGTGCAAGGTCGTCATATTCTCCCGCCCGCCGGATAATTTCCAGCACAGAAACGTGTTCCGTTTCCGCAAGCGCCGCAATTTTTTCCAGCGTTGTTTTACCGATACCGCGCTTTGGCACATTCAAAATACGGCTCACTGCAACAGAATCGCTGGGGTTGTCAATGGCTTTCAAATATGCCAGCACATCTTTTACTTCCAAACGGTCGTAGAATTTGGTGCCGCTCACAATTTTATACGGTACGCCCGCTTTCATGAGCCCTTCTTCTATGGCACGCGACTGTGCGTGCGTGCGATACAGCACTGCGACGTCCCGATAGCTTGCACTCTGCTGCACTTCCTGCTCCACACTTGTCGCGATATAGTCCGCTTCTTCTTTTTCACTGCCGCCGCAGAAAAATTGAATTTTATCGCCCTCGGGATTTTCTGTCCACAATTTCTTGTGTTTGCGCACCGTGTTGTTCTTTATCACATGGTTCGCCACATCTAAAATCCGCTGGGTACTGCGGTAGTTTTGTTCCAGTTTTATAACAGTACAATTTTGATATTCTTTTTCAAATTCAATGATATTTTTGATGTCCGCGCCGCGCCAGCCATAAATAGACTGGTCATCGTCGCCCACCACGCAAAGGTTTTTATAGCCGCTTGCCAGCATGGAAATCAGTTCATACTGCGCCATGTTGGTATCCTGATATTCGTCTACAATGACATGCAAAAACCGGTTGGTATAATATTCCAGCACATCAGGATTTTCTTTCAGCAGCTGTACGCTCAAGCGAATGATATCGTCAAAATCCACCGCGTTGTTTTGCCGCAGCCGCGATTGATATACTTCATAAATCCGTGCAATGGTCGCTGTCCGCTCGTCGCTTGCCCGCTCCGCAAAGATATCAGGCGGCATAAGCTGGTCTTTTGCGCGGCTGATGGTGTTCATCACATCATACACGGACAAAAATTTGGGATTCACATTCAGGCTGTTCATGCATTCCTTCACCAGCGTTTTTTGGTCTGCCGTGTCGTAAATGCCAAAATTGGAACTATAGCCCAACCGTTCAATATCGCGCCGCAAAATCCGCAGGCACATGGAGTGAAACGTTCCAATCCACATGGATTCCGCGCTCTGCCCCACCATTTTGATAATACGCTCTTTCATTTCGCCTGCCGCTTTATTGGTAAACGTAAACGCCAAAATCCGATATTCCGGCACAGGGTCTTTGCACACCAGCGGATAAACGTCTTCGCCCACGCCGTCCGCGCACTGCCGCGCCACCTTCATCAGCAGCAAATCATCTTCGCTGAATCCGTCCGGTAGCCGGTCAAAGTCCGCATAGGCATTGCCGTATTTAATGAGATAGGCAATACGGTTCACAATGGTCGTTGTTTTGCCGCTTCCCGCGCCTGCTAAAATCAGCAGCGGCCCTCCGGCATGGAACACCGCTTCGCGTTGTTTATTGTTCATGCGGGAGAATTCCTGTTCCAACAACTCCCGTTTTATCTGATTGAATTCTTGTAGCATACATTTCCTCCGGCGGCGCAAAAAGCGCGCCTTTTTTATTTCTGTTTCACAAACCAACTCTCCGCTGCACCAAACAGAGACGGCTGGATATTCCCACGAATACCGCCCAATTTTGCGCTGTCATAGATGAGCTGATTATACTCAAAAAACAATGGGATATGCGGCGCCTGCGCTTCAAACACTTCCTGCACATAGCCAAACGCTGCCGCAATCGAATCCGCACCCGCGCCTGCTGCCGCGTCCAGTGCCGCGTCCATCTCACTGCTGGAAAAATGTCCATAGTTCTGCGCCCCGCCCGTCCGCAGCAGGAAAGACAGTTCATAGTCCGGCAAAAGGTTCATTTCTCCTAAATATAAATCAAAATTGCCCGTTTGAATCAAGCCCAGATATTCCTCCTGCGGCACAATTTTCAGCGAAATCCGAATCCCATATTCTGCAAATCCCGCCGCAATATAATCCGCTTCCGTCTGGCAGGACAGCTTGTTTGCATTCACCAGCAGTTCAAATGCAAGAGGCGTTCCGCCTTTGGCGCGCAAATTGCTGTCTTTGTTGAGTTCATAACCCTCCTGATTCAGCAACTCCAGCCCCTGTTCCACATCGCTGCGGGTATCGCCTTCCTGCCGCCGGTAATATTTCGATTGCGGGTGAACCGGATATTTCGTTGCAATTCCAAAGTCCGCATACAAATCGTTTGTCAGCTTGTCCCGTTTCACCAGTTTCATCAAAGCGCGCCGCAAATTGGCATTGTTCAGCCGCTCCCGCGTACAATTGATTCCCAAGAAGGAATACCGCTGCGTCACCACTCGCTCATAACTGATATTTCCGCTGGTATTATATTTCGCAGCTTCCTGACTGGTCTCGCTCGCCACATCCGTCATGTCCACCATAAAAGCATTGTATACCGACTGCTCGTCCGGTAAAACCGTTACATGCACGCCGTCAATATATGGTTTTGCGCCGTGATAGGACGCATTTTTTTCCAATGTCATACTTTTCAGATAATTATAATTTTTCCAAACATACCGTCCGGTTCCTGTCACAGTCCCCTCCTGCCAATTCTGGGGGATAATCGGAATCTCCAACAGGTTCACAAATGATGCATTCGGATTGTTCAGCCGGATTTGTACCGTCTGGGCGTCTGTCTTACTTACCGCCGCCACATTAGACAGTCTCACTTTATAGATACTGTCCGCCGCGTTCATGACAGATTGCAGCGTATAGACCACGTCTGCCGCTGAAAATGCCGTCCCGTCATGCCATTTCACGCCGGATTTCAGCCGAATGGTATGCAGCCGCCCACTGTCCGAAACACTGGCGGATTCCGCCAGCACCATGACCGGCGCACCGTCCGTCCCCAAACGAATCAGCGGGTCATAGACCAACTCCAGCATCTGCCGGTTGGGGGCATATTTCGTTGTGAGCGGATTTAGCGTATCAGGTCGGACGGCATATAAATTCAATGTGCCGCCGCTGTGCGCTGTTTCCTCTTTTGTCTCTGTAATACTTTCTTCAATCTGCTCCAGATTATCGCATCCTGTCAAGAACAGAACACAAATCAACCCGATGCTAAAGATTTTTTTTAACATTTGCATAGCTCCCATTTATCATTCGTCCGGATGTTGTTTTAAATATTCAATGTGGTCTACCAATTCCTGTCCCGTTTGCAGTCCGCTGACGGTAAACCGTTTTAAATGATACGCGCCGTTTTCTTTTTTGTTGCTGCCCCTGTCGCCTACCAAAACAGACAATTCAAAACCTGCTTTTTTTGCAAGTTCAATCGCGCCTTCTGTATATCTGCCATAAGGGAACGCCAGCATTTTGCAATTTTTGTGCAAATTCGTATCCAGCAGATATTTACTGCGGCGGATTTCTGCCTCCTGCTCCTGCAGCGAAATGGCGGACATATCAGGGTGCGTATTGGTATGGCTTTCAATGCGGATTACTCCGCTGTTTTCCATTTCCCTTGCCTGTTCCCATGTGAAATGCGGATATTGTGTTTCCCGCGTTCCCATCCGGCTGGTAATCACAAAAATAGTTGCTTTCATGCCGTATTTTTTCAGCAGCGGAAACGCATATTCATAGTTGCTCGTATAACCGTCGTCAAAGGTAATCACAAGCGGTTTTTCCGGCAGGGTCGCTTTCCCTTCCAGATAGTTCACATAATCTTCCAGAAAAATGGTGTGATATCCTGCCTCTTTGATTGCCTTCAGTTGTTCCTCCAGCCGTGCAGGATCCACATGCATTTTATGATTTTCCCTGGTGTAATTATATGTAATATTATGATATAATATGATAGGCAGGTTCCCGTCCTGCGGCGGCGCGGCAGCAGGTACTGCCATGGTTGCCGCTATCAATACCAACGCCACCACAAAATAGCAATATCGCATATATTTCATATACTTCCAATGTTTCATATCTGTTTTTACCTCCAGCAATTTCATTCCTATACATGCTCCGGCATTGCTTTGCCTTTTTTATTGTATGCAGGTAGTTTCTGCTTCATCATCTTTTTGAGGTCTTTTGCTTCATTTTTTCTAAATATTCATAGGGAATCTTTCTGCCGCAGCAGCCTATCCCCATTTCTGCTTCCGGTCGGTTCGCTCCATGAAAATCGCTTCCACCGGTTTCCAGCAGTCCAAATTTCCTTGCCAGTCTTTGATATTCCTCGCATTGCTCCTGCGTGTGGCGCGGATAGTGACACTCTATTCCGTCCAGTTCCGGCAACCGGCGCAACCGCTCCTCCAGCGCTGCGTCACAGTGCAGAAAATAGGGATGCGCCAAAACGGCAAGCCCTCCTGCCTCATGGATTGCCTGAATCGCTTCCTGCGGCCCAATCTGCTGCCGCCGGACAAAATAGGGTTTCCCCTCGCCAATCAAACGGTCAAACGCCTCTCCTACAGAAGCGGCATATCCTTTTTCTACCAAACTTTGTGCAATATGCACACGACTCACCATATGCTGCGCACGCCGGCGCACTTCCTCCCAGGAAATGGAAAATCCATTTCCAGACAATTTTCGCACCATGGCTTGCACACGTTCCACGCGGCTGTGCGCCATGCGCTCCAAATACTGTTTCAGCGCAGCATTTTCAGGCTGAATAAAATAGCCTAAAATATGCATTTCCTGCCCGTCGTAAGTGCTGAGTTCCACGCCCGGCACCACTTCAAGACCGGTACCGTCCGCCGCCTGCTGCGCCATACGCACGCCTTCGGCGCTGTCATGGTCAGTCAGCGCAATCGCGCTCAAATTTCGCTGCTGCGCCATTTGTACCAATTCCTGCGGCGTATACGTGCCGTCCGAGACAGTGGAATGCATATGCAAATCAATATATTTTTCCTTCAAACAAATCCCCTATTTCAATAGTTTATGGAGTTCGTCCATAAATGTGTTGATATCCTTAAATTCACGGTATACCGATGCAAACCGTACATATGCCACACCGTCGAGTTCTTTGAGATGGTCCATCACCAGTTCGCCAATGGTTTCTGTTGTGACCTCCCGCTCCAGTGAATTCATGATTTTGGTTTCAATATCGTTCACTACCATTTCAATGTCGTCCACCGCAACAGGGCGTTTCTCGCAAGAACGCAAAATGCCGTTCATCACCTTCGTCCTGCTGAACGGTTCACGGCTGCTGTCTTTTTTCACTACCATCACAGGGATGGTTTCGATTTTTTCATATGTTGTAAAACGTTTTTCGCATTTCATACATTCCCGCCGGCGGCGAATCGCATTTCCTTCTTCCGTCGGTCTGGAATCAATCACCTTGCTCTCCTGATAGTCACAATATGGACAGCGCAATCGGATCCCCTCCCTATTTTGATATACTATTCTAATTTTAATACAATAATGTGCTGAGGTCAAGTAGAAATTCGATATTTTGGTATTTTTGTCGCTTGACATCTTTCTCAATAAATAGTAAAATGTTAAATTGAGTTATTTTGTCAAATTCTTAGCAGGAACCGTAGCCGGCAGTTTGGTATATTGCACGGCTGCTGTTTTTGAGAAACGATATAACCGGAAACATTTCTTTCTGCACTATCCGACCATGATACAAGCGCAGGAAAACCATTAGGAGGAGAACCTATGAACTATACACAGGAGAAAATTCGTAACATTGCCATTATCGCCCATGTTGACCATGGTAAAACCACTTTGGTGGACGCCATGCTGCGGCAGAGCGGTATTTTCCGCGCCAATCAACAGGTGGCGGAACGCGTGATGGATTCCAATGATTTGGAAAAGGAACGCGGCATTACCATTTTATCCAAAACAACCGCTGTCATGCACGATGGTTACCGTATTAATATTGTGGATACGCCCGGACACGCAGATTTCGGCGGCGAGGTGGAACGCGTGCTGCGTATGGTAGACGGCGTGCTGCTGCTGGTAGACAGTTTTGAAGGCGCTATGCCGCAAACGCGTTTTGTGCTGAAAAAAGCGCTGGAACTGGATTTAAAACCCATTGTTGTTGTCAATAAAATTGACCGCAGCGACGGACGGCCCACAGAAGTTTTGGACGAAGTTCTGGATTTATTTATTGACCTTGGCGCAAGCGAAGAACAACTGGATTTTCCCGTTGTCTATGCTTCCTCCCGCGAAGGATTTGCAATGGAACGTCTGGACAAGCCAAATGATGATTTGCAGCCGCTGTTTGAAATGATTATTGACAAAGTTCCCTATCCGCAGGGACAGCAGGATGCGCCGTTGCAAATGCTGATTTCCAACATTGACTATGATGAATATGTGGGACGGATTGCGCTGGGACGTATCGCACGCGGAACGCTCCATGCTGGCGAAACATTGTCCCTGTGCAAAAAAGACGGCACGAACATGCCTGTGAAATCCAACAAAGTCTATATTTATGAAGGTTTGAAACGAATTGAAACGGAAACCGCCAGCGTGGGCGATATTGTATGTATTTCCGGTTTGGGCGATATTCAAATCGGTGAAACCATTTGCGCGTTAGACCAAATTGACCCCCTGCCGGTGATTGAGGTGGACGAACCGACCATTTCCATGAACTTTTTGGTGAACAACAGTCCTTTTGCCGGAAAAGAAGGAAAATTTGTCACGTCCCGCCATTTGCGCGACCGGTTGATGAAAGAACTGGAAACCAACGTCAGTCTGCGCGTGGAGGAAACGGACAGCGCCGACTGCTTCAAGGTCTCAGGACGCGGCGAACTGCATTTATCCATTTTAATTGAAACCATGCGCCGCGGCGGCTATGAATTTCAGGTGTCCAAACCGCAGGTCATTTTTAAAGACGTGGACGGACAAAAACTGGAGCCGGTAGAACAATTGATTATTGACGTACCGGAAGAATTTGTCGGCCCTGTCATGGAAAAACTGGGCACGCGCAAAGCGGAAATGATGAACATGCACGCGCCGGTCGGCGGCTATACACGTATGGAATTTCGCATTCCTTCCCGCGGGCTGATTGGATACCGCAGCGAATTTTTGACCGATACCAAAGGAAACGGTATTATGAACTCCATTCTGGACGGTTTTGAGCCTTTCAAAGGCGATATTGAAACGCGCAGCCACGGCTCTTTGATTGCTTTTGAGGACGGCGAATCCATCACCTACGGACTGTATAATGCGCAGGGGCGCGGACGTTTGTTTATCGGCCCTGGTGAGAAAGTGTATCAGGGTATGATTGTGGGTGAAAACGCAAAATCAGACGATTTGGTGGTCAATGTCTGCAAAAAGAAACAGGTTTCCAACATGCGCGCTTCCGGCAGTGATGAAGCGCTGCGCCTGACGCCGCACGCCATTATGAGTCTGGAAAACTGTCTGGAATTTATTGCGGACGACGAATTGGTGGAAATCACGCCAAACAGTATTCGTTTGCGGAAAAGCATTTTGAACAACGACGAACGCGCACGCCAGCGCAATAAAAAATAAGATTGATTTTTTACTTTTTCTATGATACAATAAATACAGTTGCAACCGCGAAAGCGATGCAAACCGCTGTCCTCACCGGCAGTGGCATAAACAGCGGCGTTTTATTGAAACGCTGTACACCACAATGAAAACGAACTGGAGGGGAAAACAATGAAAAAAACTTTATCCATTCTGGCAGCTGCTGTCCTTTGTTTAGGACTGTTTGCAGGCTGCGGAAACACCGCGAAAAAAATTGAATCAGCTGCAGACCTTGCGGACGCAAAAATTGCGGTTCAGGAAGGTACGACAGGCGACATGCTGGTTTCCGAAGACTATGCAAGTGCAACCATTTCTCGTTTTAAAAGCGCGCTGGATGCAGGTATGGATCTGGCAAACGGCAAAGTTGACGCAGTTGTGTTGGACGAGCTGCCTGCAAAGAAAATTGTTGAGAAAAACAGCACGCTGTCCATTCTGCCCGAAGAACTGACCCAAGAAGAATATGCAATTGCAATCAAAAAAGGAAACACTGAATTGGTTGAAAAAGTAAACAAAGCGCTGGCAGATATGAAAGCGGACGGTACTTTTGACGAAATTGCAAATGCTTGGCTGAAAGAAGATGAAGCAGCACAGAAAAAATTGGCGGAAAAACCGGAACCGACCGGCAGCGAAACGCTGATTATGGGAACAAACGCTTCCTTCCCGCCGTTTGAAACACGCGATGACGCCGGTACTGTAGTCGGTTTTGACGTGGAAATGACAAAAGAAATTGCAAGACGTTTGGGTATGGCATTCCAAGTGGAAGATATGAACTTTGATTCTCTGCCGGTTGCTGTGGACAGCGGGAAAATCACCATGGCTGTTGCAGGTATGACCGTGACAGATGAAAGAAAAGAAAACATGGAATTTTCTGATGGATATTACACCTCCACGCAGGTTATTATCACAAAGAAAGCCGATAAATAAAAACTGTAATTTTAATACAGTGGGGCAGAAATCAGCTATATGATTTCTGCCCTTCTGTTACAGAAGGTGACTAAAAATGGAATGGTTTTTGAATACAGATTTATGGAAGGCAATCTACTCATCGTTGATTGAAGGCGCCCGCTGGAAATCGTTGATGTCGGGACTTGGCACAACGCTCACAATCACACTCGGCGCGATGCTTCTGGGGACGGTTTTGGGTATTTTGTTTGCGCTGATGAAGATTTCCAAATTGAAGCCTTTGAATTGGATTTCAAGTCTTTATATTGATGTTATCCGCGGCACGCCTGTTGTTGTACAGCTTCTTATTATGTATTTTGTTGTGTTTGCAAGCGTGAATATCAACAAAACACTGATTGCCATTATTGCCTTTGGTATGAACAGCGGCGCCTATGTGGCGGAAATTATCCGCGCAGGGATTCTGGGTGTGGATAAGGGACAGATGGAGTCCGGTCGTTCTCTGGGCCTAACGCACAGTCAGACAATGGTACATATCATCATGCCGCAGGCTATCAAAAATATTTTGCCGACCTATGCAAATGAATTTATCGTTTTGGTAAAAGAAACTGCTGTCGCGGGCTATATTGCCATTGAAGATTTAACAAAAATGGGCGATATTATCCGCTCCAAAACATATGAAGCGTTGATACCGCTTCTCATTGTGGCGCTGATTTATCTGTTTATTACCTCAATTTTATCAAGAATATTCCGGCGTCTGGAAAGGAGGATGAGGGCAAGTGATAACCGTTGAAAACCTACACAAACGTTTTGGCAATAACCATGTCCTCCGCGGCATCAACGAAACCATCAAACAAGGCGAAAAAGTAGTTGTGATTGGCCCTTCCGGTTCCGGAAAATCAACGTTTCTCCGTTGTTTGAATCTTCTTGAGACCCCTTCCGAAGGTAAAATATACATAGACGGCGAATGTATCACCGACCGCAAAATAAACATCAATCATGTCCGGCAGAAAATGGGAATGGTGTTTCAGCATTTCAATTTGTTTCCCCATTTAACTGTTTTAAGAAATCTGACGCTTGCACCGACAAAATTAAAACTGCTGCCCAAGGCGGAAGCAGAACAAAAAGCAATCCAGTTGCTGCAGCGCGTGGGGCTGGGCGATAAAATCCATGCCTACCCAAAACAGCTTTCCGGCGGTCAACAGCAGCGCGTAGGTATTGCGCGGGCGCTGGCAATGAATCCCGAAATTATGTTGTTTGACGAACCGACTTCTGCGCTGGACCCTGAAATGGTTGGCGAAGTGTTGTCTGTTATGAAACAGCTCGCAGCAGAAGGCATGACAATGGTCGTTGTAACGCACGAAATGGGATTTGCGCGCGAGGTGGCAAGCCGCGTTCTGTTTATGGATGAAGGTAATATTGTGGAACAGGGTTCGCCGGACGACATTTTCACGCATCCGCAAAACGAACGCACCAAATCTTTTTTGAGTAAAATTTTGTAATCATATTGCGTTCATCAAAATTATTTCGAGCAAAAATGTTGTATAATCAAAAATGCCCTGTCCTCAAGAGAGGACGGGGCATTTTTTCTTTCTGCTGCTTAAAACGATACCGTTATGTATTTATTTTTTCTGCCGCTATTTTTTCTTAGATATACTTCTCCAAAGTGTGCAGCAATTCGTTCATATCAATTGGCTTGGATACATGCGCGTTCATTCCGCAGTCCAGACACCGTTGAATATCCTCCGCAAAAGCGTCCGCCGTCATAGCGATAATCGGAATATTACTATCTTCCCGTTCCGTCTCACGAATAGCGCTTGCCGCTTCATAACCGTTCATAACAGGCATTCTTAAGTCCATTAGCACAACATCGTAATATCCCGGTGCCGACTGACAAAATTCCTCCATACACAATTTTCCGTTTTCCGCCCACTTCACTTCAAAACCAAAAGCGGACAGCAGTTCATTTGCAATCTCCCAGTTCAAATCATTATCTTCTGCCAGCAAAATACGTTTTCCTGTATAATCCTGTATCATCTCATTTTGTGACTGCTCATCATTTTGCATTTCATCACAAATAAATTTTTTCAGCCCATAATATAGCGTAGATTTAAACAGCGGTTTTGATATGAATCCGGTGATGCCCGCCGCACATGCTTCCTCTTTAAACTCACTCCAGTCATAGGCTGAAATTAAGAGAACCGGGACATCTTCCCCAACAAGACTGCGTATCCTTCGCGCTGTTTCAATGCCGTTCATACCGGGCATTTTCCAGTCCAGCAGCACAATGTCATAATCGTCCTGCCGGCTGTGGTGTTCTTTCACCATCTCAATCGCCTTCAGACCAGCATCTGCCCATTCTGCCCTCACACCAATTTCCTTCAATGAATCAACCGCACTTTGACCAAACAATTCATTGTCGTCTACCACCAGCATCTGCCAATCCGGAAGTTTCATATCCTCCTCTTTTTCAGACGCTTTTTCCAAATCTAAAACAACATGAAATTCGCTTCCCCGATTCAGTTCACTTGTAACTTCTATGGTGCCTTCCATCTTATCTACAATATATTTTGTGATTGCCATACCCAGACCGGTTCCTTCTGTTTTCTGCACTCTGGTACTGTCTTCACGCGAAAAGGAATCAAAGATTTTTTTACAAAACTCCGGTGTCATACCCATTCCGGTATCTTTGATTCGGAAATGTACCCTGACATAGTCCGCTCCCTTCGGAGATGCTTCCTGATCAAAGGTAACATGAATTTCTCCCTCTTCCGGTGTATATTTCACTGCATTTCCTAATATATTAATCAACACCTGATTCAGCCGCACACCATCACAAAAAACATTTTCCGTAATCACATTGCGAATAAAGATGTCAAACGTTTGATTTTTTTCTTTTACCTGTGGTTGAACAATATTCACAATAGAATCCATGGTATCCCGTAGAGAAATTCTGGAGATATTCAATGTCATTTTGCCGCTTTCTATTTTTGACATATCCAGTACATCATTAATTAGTCCCAGAAGGTGTTTACCGGATACAGAAATCTTTTTCAAACAATCCTCTACCCGCTCCGCGTCATCCATATTTTCTGTCGCAATCGCTGTCATACCCATAATCGCATTCATCGGCGTACGGATATCGTGACTCATATTTGACAAAAACTCACTTTTCGCCAGATTTGCCCGTTCCGCTTGTTTTCTCGCTTCTTCCAGTTCTTTCAGCTGCCGCTGCGTTAGTCTGAAATAGATAAAAAATACACTAAGTAACGCCAGCAGCATAATTGCGCTTCCAATTAACGTGGAATAGATACGTTGGTCTCCCAGTCTCGTAATGGTTGCATCCAAATCACCATACGGCATAACCGTTACCATATACCACTCACTGTTTGGTAAATCTGTGACATAAATGTGGCGTTCTTCTCCGCCGATGGTGACAACTGTGGAATAATTGTTTCCGGTCTGCAACGTTTCCTGCAATCGTTTTATTTCTTCCGGACCCGACTGTCCACTCTCCGTTATACTCTTTTCTAAATATTCATAATAGCTTGTTCCTTCATTTTCAGAAGAACGTAAAACATAGTCTCCTGTTTTTTGGATGATATGCGAATGTACCTCCGCATTGCCTACATCCAGTTCCATTGCCTCATTGATATAATTCAGCGGCATTCCAACAACTAATGCCGTACTTTTTTTCCCATCTTTCATGGGATAATCGGCAGGAATCCCCAAAAGCAATGTATCTTCACTTGATCTTGCATGAGCTGTTGCCACTTTTTCATCTCCATGATTCAGCGATGCAAAAAACGGCGCTGCATTCGGTAGTTCTAACTCATCTCCATAAATTAATTCAATGCCATCTTCCGCACGATACAATCCCAAATGCGTAAAACCGCGCACTTCTGCACTGATTGTCAATTCTTCCAACATTTCATCGCCATATGTAACTGTATTCGTTGGTGTTCTCTCAACAATTCCTTCCACCTGTGAAAGGCGTAAATCTATAATAGAATCAAAATGTATTTTCAGTTGGGCGCTCATCGCCGACATATATATTTCTCCGATGTCGTTAATTGCCTTGTCACTCTGCCCGACCATATAGTTCGTCATACATAAAAACACCCCGATGCATAACGCCAATATCGCAATCAGACTAATCTTCAAAAAACCTATCGTATTTTTTACCATCACCATTCTCCTTCTATTCGCCGCTTTTTATCATTTTCCAATAACATGGATAATATCTTCATATGCAGCCGTTATCTCCGGCATCATATCCGCCGCCGGTGCAAGTTCTCCGCCGCGCAAATATTCCACCTGGCGGCTCACAAGCTGTTCTAATTTTGTCATGGAAAGGTTTCCGCAAACACCTTTTAATGTGTGCGCGGCAACAAACGCTTTTTCACAGTCTCCGTCTGCAATCGTTTGCACCAACTCCGCGTAGCTTTTGTCATCACAAAATTTCCCCAAAAATTTTTCATAAAGCGCTTCGTTTCCCATGAAACGCGCCAAACCGCTATCCACATCAATACCTGAATCCGCCATTCTCTTTTTTTGTATACTATCCATATTGCTCACCTCATTTTATTGTTCATAGAATTTTCTAATTTCCGGTTCACACTGTACAAATATTTCAAGTAACTCTGGATTGAATTTACCGCATTGTCCCTCCTGAATCATTTGTAATGCTTTTTCATAAGCAAATGCCTCTTTATATACACGTTTGCTTACCAATGCATCATATACGTCCGCCAGAGAAACAATCTGCGCCCAAATAGAAATTTCGTTTCCCTTCAGTCCCTCTGGATATCCGCCGCCATCCCATCTCTCATGATGATGCAGCGCAATATCATGCGCATACATATAGGTTTCATGATTTCTCATTTGTGGTATTTGTTCCAGCAGCTTTGCCCCTTGCGACGTATGCGTTTTCATAATTTCATATTCCTCAGGTGTTAACCTGCCAGGTTTATTCAAAATTGCATCTGACACTGCAATTTTCCCCACATCATGCATGACCGCTGCCAGTGCAATTAAGTCAATTTGCTCCTTTGTCAATCCGTCTCCCAACTTTGTATGTACCAGCATGTAATAAGTAATATTATAGATTCTCCGTACATGCGTCCCCGATTCACAGCTTCTGAACTCAATTGCGGTGGAAAGTGCCTCAATCATCCCCATATTGAGTTCAATTATTTTCTGTGCTTGATGGCTTATTTCGGACTTTTGTATCTCTACTATGTTATTCAGCCGTTTACGCGCCTGAAACAGTTCTACCACAGAATTCACACGCCGCTGCACCAAATACGGAATCACTGGCTTATTAATAATATCCATTACACCCAATTCATAGCTTTCCTGAATGATTTGATTGTCTGTTTCGGCAGTAATCAGAAACACAGGAATTTGTGCCAGTAACTCGTCTTTACTTAGAATTTTTAAAACTTCCAGACCATCCATAATCGGCATCATGATATCCAGAAGCACCGCACAAATACTGTTCTTATATTGGAATAGCTTTTCAAGACATTCCTGTCCGTTTTCCGCTTCTTCAATATCATATTCACCTTTAAATATTTCCTCTAATATTGCTCTATTGATTTCATTATCATCTACAATCAATATTGTCCCTTGTTTCGCGGTGGTTTGGTTTTCTACATTTCTTTTTTTCATCGCCACTTCTCCATCATAAAAATGTATCTTTATTTTATCTATGCCGGCTTGTGTTGCACCTCTGATTTTTAATCTTTCATCAAGACATACCATACCACTTATATTTTACCTATTTTTTGTTTCTTTGTCAATATTCAAAAACATTTCTTTTTATTTCTCTTTCCCCCAAAAAGCATACATGTCTTTCATGGCAAACGCCGCCCTTGGCTGACCCAAGGACGGCGTTTGAAACCAACATTCACTTTTCGCTGTTATTACAGCCTTCAAAATCCCCTTACTGATTTACTTATTACCGGTATATCACAATTTCATCCGCTCTGTAGTAATTTGTCTTCACAAACACATAGCCGCCTTTTTCGATATCGGAAAATTCTCCGCTGCTAAATTCTTCTGTTTGCATGTCATAGATATATACTTTGGTGCCGGCATTTGTATAAAGCACCGCTTTTCCGCTGCCGCTGTTCAGCAGCAATCTTTGATTCTGATAATCTGCATAATAGACTTCGCCGCCAATGAACGTCCCTCTGCCATACAAATTTCCTGTCAAGATTTCAGACGGCAGCGTTCCTTTCGTATAGTCATAGCACAAATCTATCCTGCAAACACTGCCGCTCGCATCTAATGAAAATTGAATGACGTCTCCCTTGTCAAGCGTGGGAAAAGCTTTCAACAATTCTTTGTCCTTTGTATAGACTTTTACCATAGCGCCTTTATACATTCCGGCTATGACGTCTACTTCAGCGCCATCTGTACCTACGCCTTTGCCAATGCTGTCCACAATCATGATGCTGCCCATTTTGTCAATGGATATTGTGTTGCCCATCAAAAGACATACCTTGGCATACCGCGACCGGTCCATATCGTATCCGCTGATATTATAATATTTTTTATCCGCTTCCAAAGTCGCCGGCTTTATGATATAAAAATCATCTAAATCTGCTTTCACTCCCTTTTCCTGATTTGGTACCATGAAAATCCGTGTATCATCTTTGAGCATGATTGCATTGTCAAAACTTTTCATACCGGAACGGTAATTCGCCATGGACTCTGCATGTGACAGCCGGAAGATATTTTCGTCAATTGCCCGTTCTTCTTCGTCCGAATATTCCGCAAAACTTTGCGCAAAGTCAATGCGGTTGATTTTTCTCTCGTCGCTTACCGTATAGGTAACCAACTGACGATAGTCCTCCAGTTCCTCCGTGCAATACAGATAAAACGATTTGCAGGGATATCCGCCCGCGCCGTTGAATTTTATTTTTTCATTCAAATTCAAAATTACCCAATGGTCGTTTTCCGTAAAAATCTGTGCCTGCACCGACCCGAAATTGTCCATATATAAATCGTTCAAATAACCATAGACCACATCTACCGTGCTTTTTTTCGCAACAATCCTTCCTTTGAAATCCAGATAAAATTCCCCTTCTTCTCCGGCGGAAAGACTGCCTTGCAGCGTCTTGTCAACCGGATATTCCGTCTCGCCGATAGTCACGCTGTCCTCCGCAACTGCCGCCAAAGTGCCCGTAACCGTTTTAGAAGAAATGATACCGTATTTGACGTCCTTTTTGTTGCCCGAGGACGCCGCATAGGAAATGATGTCGTCCACTTCAATGGACTCAAACGTCGCGGGCTGACCGTCTTTTTCCAAAATAACGTCATAATCAATGTTTTTCGGATCCAGTTCTATCGCTTCTCCGCCCAATTTATCCGTAATCGTATGCGAACTTTTTGCTATGCCGGAAACCTGAATCGTCCGGTAATTCATCACACGAATCACGTCTATTTGACCGTCGCTGTCATTGTCTATCAGCGTCACTGTGCCAAGTTCAGGGCACAGCGCTTCCGCTGAAATTTTCATTTGTCCGCCGTTATAAATCAAGGTAGCGGATTTCGGAATTTGTTCGCTCTTGCTTCTCCCGTCCTGATAATAACAGAATTTTCCGGCAGTGACGCTGCTGGCGGCAACATCTTCGCTATCGACAGTAATCATGCGGTTTTTCCGATAGGGCTGCGCATAGAGGATTTCTCTGTCGCCGCTGTCCGCATGGTACCGGTAGTAGCATTCTGTGCTGTATCCAACCAATTCTGCCGCTTTCGTCTGTGCAACGTCATAAATCTGACCGTCAATCATGACCTGTCCCGCGCTGACCTCCGCTGTGCCGTTGATAGAGGTATATTCATTGGAACTCACAACACCAATCGTTTTGTAGATGTCATAGACATAATTCAAATAATTCTTGTCCTCCGCCTTGCGATATCCCCTTGTGATTTTGCTGTTGCTGTACCATATGCTTTTGACATACAGCATATCGCTTTCCAACATGTTCATCAGCAGTTTTGCAAGACCGTTTTTTGTGATATATCCTTCCGGTGTGAACGTACATCCGTTAAACAGTCCATGCTCCGCCGCTTTCGATACATATCCCATCGGGAATCCGCCCGCCATACGGCACACTTCGTCATATCCCAAAAGATTCATCACAATCTTTGCCATTTCGGGCTGGGTGATGTTGTCGTCCGGACGAAACAATCCGTTTTCCGCCCGGTCAATGATGCCCAATTGCTCCGCGAGCACAATGGCGTCGCGGTCTTCGCCCGCCCATGTCACATCTGTAAACGGGCTCTCCTCCTGTGAAACGTCAATGATTTTCGGAATATCGTCACAGCAGCGAATGATATAGGTCAAAAACAGTCCTCTGGTTATGGTGTCATAATAAACAATGTCATCTTCCGCTTTCATAATGCCAAACGCCGCCAGTTTTTGATACTCCGCCGTCGATTCCAGTTCCGGTTCTTCCGCCGACACATACGGCGCTGCGAAAAGCGATATCAGCAGCAGGGCGGCTATCAAACAGTTACATCTTTTCATTGGATAACCCCCTTCCCGACTGTTTCAAACAGACGATATATCATCACCGCTGCCTCTGCTCTGTTTGCAGAATTGCCCGGCGCAAACAAATTGTTTCCCACACCGGAAATCACACCTGCCTGCTGCATTTTTAAAACCGCTTCCAATGCATAATCGCTAATGCTGTCGGCATCGCTAAAGCTTTCCGCTTGCTGTTTCTCCTGCAAGGTTTTTCCCGCCGCCGCAATTGCACGGTATGCCATTACCGCCATATCCTGTCTGCTGATTTGGTTTCCAATACCAAAGCTGCCATCGGGATTTCCATTGATGATTCCCGCTTTCTGTGCCGCTGCCAGATAGGAAGTATACCATGCGCCGTCCTCTGCGTCCGTAAAGGTGCAAGCCGTTTCATCTGACGGCAAATGCAATAGTTCTACCAGCAATTTCACAAATTCCTCTCTCGTGATACTGTCTAACGGACGATAGGCATTGTCCGCCGATATAATATTCATGGAACACAATGTCAAAATGCTCTCTGCTGCCCACGGCACAGTATCCAAATCTGTGAAACCGACTGTCGGCGCTGTCTGATTGGGTACATATCCCGTGTTGTTATTTGTAGTCGCATAGTAATCTCCGCCGCTACTGCTGCCCGGTCTGCCGCCGCTTCCGCCGCCGGAGGGTCCTCCGGTTCCGCCTCCTGTGCCGCCGCTTCCGCCCGGCTGATATGCATTCACAGTCCGCGCAAACACTTCTCTAAACTGCGCAATATTCGAAAACGGGCTGCTTTTCACAAGCGTTCTGCTGATGGCGTTTTTATCGCCGGCTCCATAAGCCGCATAGCGGGTCGCACTCTCCACATTTTTCAGCAGAATATTTCCATACACATTCAATAACTTCGTGAGTTCCGACCATTCCGCTTCGTTGATTTGCCGCATCAAGTCCGCCGCCTGCGCCGCCATGTCACGAAATGCCTCATAGGAAACATAGGGTATTTGTTCAAACACCATTTGATAAACACTGCTGTCAAACACCGTCTCCTCCAAATTGAGATATAGTTTCCATTGCTGCATCACAGTTTCCACACCGCCTGCCGTCTGCACCGCGTTGATATCTGCTGCAATTGCCGCTTTTTGCGTATCGCTCAAATAGCCAACCAATTTCTCTGCGCGGTTACCTATATCTACGCCGTCGGCTTCAACCGTATACAGCGCTTTGTCGCTATCCGGCAGTATAAAACGGTAGCTAAATTTCCCCTGCGCATCCGTTTGCACCGGTGTTATCAGAATCAGCGTTCCGTCCTCTGCTTTCACTTTCAACAGTACGGTTTTCACACACTTCTGCGAAATGCTGCCGGTGAGTTCCACTTTATTTTTCTCTAACTTTGGCATATCCAGCGCAACGTTTACCGCATTCGCCGTTTCGTCAGGCTGCTGCGGCAGTTCCGACAATGCTGCATAGATTCCGCTGAGCAAATTCAGGCTTTCTGCATCTTCGCAAAGGAAGGCGCGTATGGTATAGCCTTCCTGCCATGTAACGTCAACCACTGTTTCCAGCGTTTTCGATTGTCCTGTCGGAATGATTTGTCCGCTGGCAAACCGTTTCACCATAGAACCGTTTTTATCATAGAAAACCGTTACCAGCGCCGCGGTTTTATATGATTACTCCGGGATTTTTCACCGTCGCAACCGCTTTCAGCCCATCTTCCCATTCCGTCACCTGCACGCCGTCACTGTTTTGGAACACAGGCTGCATGACGGTAAACTGTTTTTTCATGGTCGTGAAGGAAACTCTTTGCTCCGTCATAAGATGCTGTCCGTAGATATCCGTCAGTCCCGTGCCGACACTGATGGTATAGGCGGTATCATAGTCCAGCCCCTCCGGAAATGCCATCGTAATCACGCCGCCCTGTTCGCTCACCGTGACGTTTCTCACCAGTTCGCCGCCTGCGCGAACGGTTACCTTTGACGCGTCAAATCCGTTAAACGGATTGTTAAACGCCAACGTTACCGGCTCCAACACGTTCACGTTTTTCGCGCCGTTTGCCGGACTGGATTCCGCCAGCCGCAGACTGTCCGGAATCGCAAAGCGCATGTTGTCTAGATAGCAGGTATACGGATTCGCTGATGTACCCATCGTCACACCAAACGAAACAATACAGGTGTCCAGCACTCTCAATGAAACATTCTCCGCTACCGGTTTTTCATTGCAATAGACCGTGTAGTTCATGGTGTTAAAGTCCAGATAGACATGGAACCGATACCATTCTCCCGCCTCGTATTCAATCCAGCTTCCGTCCAAAAAGCTCATTCTGCCATTTTCCCCAAACACAATCAGATTGTTTGCCTTAGTCGCTGTGCCGCTGATATTATCAAAAAAACGTACATTCATATTCATTTTTTCCGGCAGATAAATGTCAAAACTTGCCTGTACTTTCCTGAGTTCCTCCATGCCTGCCTGCGACTCAACAACTCGGTTTGATGCATAGTCAATCCGGAAAAAATAATCTACGTTGGTGGTATCTTTTGCTATTTTGACCACATTCCCATGCGCCGCCGCGTCCTTCAATTGTTCCGCTTCCGCACTTGCAAGCGTGGTTTTCAGTCCATCCACATTCTTGCTGGCAAAGACCGTTGCCGGTATGTTTATTATTTTGTCAAATGTTTCGTCTACCAGCGGGCGGTTATAGTCCAGCCGCACTTCTTCCGGTTTGTCCGCTGTAGTGAAAGAAATTTGCACCGGCGCCGCTATACTTTGTCCGTAAATATCCGTCAAATCCGCGCTGACACTTACCGTATAGGTCGTTTTATATGTAAATCCCCCCGACGGCGGTGTAATCCGAATCACGCCGTCTAATTCACTGACTGTTACATTCTTCACCGGCGCGCCGCCCGTGCTGACCGTCACTGTGGCTGCATCAAAATCCGCAATCGGATTGCTGAACATCAACGCTACTGCATTGTATATATTCACTTCTTCCGCGCCGTCCGCCGGACTGGAACTCGTTAGCGTAAATGCCGCCGGTCTTTGCAGCGTTGTGAATGAAATTGTCGCCGCTTCCGCAAGCGTCTGTCCGTAAACATCTTTCAGGTCTGCTGCTATGCTTACTGTGTAAGTGGTTTCATAGTCAAATCCACCCTGCGGCGGCGTTACCGTTATCACATTTCTCTCTGCCGCAGCCGCAATGTTTGCCACAGGCGTTCCGTTTGCCTGAACCGTCACTTTTGACGCATCAAAATTCGCTATCGCATTGCTGAATGTCAGCGTCACAGTCTCCGTCAATCCCACATTTTCCGCTCCGTTTGCCGGAGCAGATTCCGTGAGCTGGAATGCCGCCGGTCTGTTTGCCGTGGTAAAAGAAACCGCCGCCGCTTCCGCAAGCGTCTGTCCGTAAATATCTGTCAGTCCCATGTCCACGCTCACCGTATGGGCAGTGCCAAAGGCGAATCCTGCCGTCGGCGGCGTTATTGTTATCACGTTATCCTGCGCGACCGCCGTCACGTTTGCCACTGCTGCGCCGCCCGCCTGAACGGATACCTTTGACGCATCAAAGTTTGCAATCGCATTGCTGAACGTCAAGATAATTTCCTGTCCCACGTCCACACCTGCCGCGCCGTTTGCCGGACTGGACGCCGTAAGCCGGAATGCCGCCGGACGCTGCGCTGTTGTGAAGGAAACATTCACCGGCTCTTTCAAAATTTGCCCGTAAATGTCCTCCAGCCCCGCTGCAACGCTGATGGTATAGGTCGTTTCATAGTCCAGCTTTTGCGGGAACGTTACCGTTATCACGCCGCCCTGCTCCGTCGCCGTCACGTTTTCCACCGGCGTATTGCCCGCTTTCACCGTGACCTTTGACGCGTCAAAATTTTTCAGCGGACTGTGAAAGGTCAGCATCGCTTGCTGTGTATTCACGTCTACATTTTCTGCACCATTCGCCGGAGCGGACTCTTTCAGTCCTATCGCCGCCGGAATCGCAAAACGCACATTGTCATAATAATAGGTAAACGCGTCTTTTGTTGCGTCCGTTGCTGCACTCAAAGATACAATACAGGTCGTCAACGATTTTGTAGTGATTTTATTTGCCACACGTTTTCCGTTGCAATAAACTGTATAATTTGGCGTCTCTGCTTCAAAATCCAAATAGATATCGAAATGATACCATGTTTTTGCTTCATAGTCCATCTTGGAACCATCTAAAAAGTCTGCCGTCCCATTTGACCCAAACCAAATCAGATTTTCACCCTTGGTCGAACTGCCGCTGAGGTTATCCAATACCCGAACACGCATTGCCATTTTTTCAGGGAAATATACATCAAAACTCGTCTGCACATGCTTCAATTCTTCCATACTTACCTGCGAAGCAACAACCCTTTTTTCACCGTAGAAAATACGAAAATAGCTGTCCGTATTATTCGTACTGCCGGTAGCGGTTTTTGCTATTTTGACCACATTTCCGTATGCATCCGCCTCCGGCAGTTTTTCCGCCGCCGCACTCACCGCCGTATAACTCATACCGGTTTTATCAGCGCCTATATCAAAAATGTCTCTTGAAATTCCTGTATCACCATCAAAATTTTCATCTACAAGCGCACGGTTATAGGGAATCGGTTGCTGCATTGTTGTGAACGAACACGTTATTGCCGCAAGTGTTTGACCGTAGATATCCGTCACTGCCGGAACGCTCACCGTATAGGCAGTTTCATAGGCGAACCCACCTGTCGGCGGCGTTACCGTTATCACACCGTTCTGCTCCGTCACGCTCACGCCGTCCACTGCGGTTTCTCCTGCTTTCACTGTCACCTGCGACGTATTAAAGTCTTTTAAATGATTACTGAATGTAAAGGTAATCGGTTCCGTCACGTCCACATCTGCCGCGCCGTCCGCCGGACTTGCCGCCGTCAGTTCAAACACCGGCACCGTCTCTGTCGTGAAGGAAAAAGACTGTTCCTCGGGCAGACTCTTGCCCCAGATATCTGTCAGTCCTGCCGTCATAGTCACGGTATGGGTCGTACCATAGGCAAATCCACCCTCCGGCGGCGTTATCTCAAGCGCGCCGTTTTGTTTTTCGCTGACAGTCACGCCCTCCACAGGCGCTGCGTTCGCGCTCACAGTAATACCTGTAGTATCCGCATTCGGTACCGGATGATTGAAGTTTAGCGTTACCGGTTCCGTTACAGCTACATCCGTTGCACCGTTTTCAGGCGCATGAGACATCAGGACAAAGTCTCCCGGAACCGCGAAGTTTATATTGTCCATATAGAAACTATATGCATTTCCCGTTGTACCGACCGTCACGCCGAAAGACTCAATACATGTGTCCAAAACTGTCGTAGCCGTCTGTTTCACTATGAGGTCGCCATTGCAATAGACCGTATATTCCTTTGTACCGTCAAAATTCAGATACACGTCAAAATGGTACCATTTATTTGCTGTATAGCCCATTTTTGTTTCGCTGTTCAAAAACCCTATCGTGTCGTTTCCCGAAAAGACGATTAAATTATCTGCTTTCATACCGCTTCCGGTCTTTCTGTCCATAAATCGCACATTGAGACCCATAGCCTTTTCGAGACAAATATCAAAGCTTGCCCGTACACATTTTAACGCATCTACGCTGCCAACCTGATTCAACACCACATTGTCGGGAGATTCCGGCGTGGTGCCGTATCTAATCCGAAAATAGTGATCTGCATTGGTTGTATCTTTCGCGATTTTTGCCACGTTGCCGTGCGCCGACGCGTCCGGTAAATCTTCGTCCGCCGCATTCACCACGGCTGTACTTACTCCTGTATTGTTTTTATAATCGAACTGCTTCGGAACCGCGCTGACGCCATCAAAATTTTCATCCACAAGGTTTCTATCCGCGCCTTCCCGCTCCGTTGTGAAGGAAACGGACGCCGCTTGTGCCAAACCCTTTCCCCAAATGTCCGTCAGTCCGGTCTCTGCGCTTATCGTATAGGTCGTGCCATAGGCAAATCCGCCCTCCGGCGGCGTTACCGTGACGACGCCGTTTTCTTCACTGACCGTCACGTCCTCCACAGCTACGCCGTCTGCGCTCACAGTAATTTTCGTTGTATCTAAATCCGGCATTGGATGATTGAACGTCAGCTTGACCGGCTTCATTACCTCCACATTTTCCGCACCGTTTTCAGGTACGGAAGTCAGCATTTGAACGTCTCCCGGAAGGACAAATTGCGCATTGTCATAATAATAGGTATAGCTGCCTGTTGTAGCGTCTGCCGAGATACCGAAAGTAACAATACATTCCTTTAGATTCGTTGTTTTCAGTCTGTCCGCCACAAGCGCGCCGTTCAGATAAACGCTGTATTCATTCGTGCCGTCAAAATTCAGATAAATATCAAAGTGCTGCCATTCTCCTGTCTTATAGGCTGCTTTGCTTGTGCCATTCAAAAAACTTATCTGCCCGTCTGCCCCAAAGGAAAATAAATTATCTCCCGCAGTACTTTTGTTATAATTGTCATATGCACGCAGCCGCATGTTTACTGCCAGCGGTTTTTCCGGCAGATAGAGATCAAAACTTGCCCGTATATGCTTTAATTCCTCCAAAGCGCACTGGTCGGCAACAAGCTTGTTACTGCTATAATGAAAACGCATATAACTATCCGTATTACTGTTGCTTGCCGTAGCGGTTTTTGCTACTTTCATCACTTTACCATGGCTTCCTGCCTCCGGCAGACTTTCCGCCGCCGCTTCCGCCACTGCAAAACTCATGCCGGTTTTGGCATCACTGATATCAAACACCGTTTTTAAATCCGGCTTTCCGGTCATATTGTCAAAATTTTCATTCAAAATCTCCCAGTCGCCTACGGCGTTTTGCACCTTCTCCGCGGCGGCGGGCAGCGCTGTCATCGCAATCAGCATTGCGGCTATGGTCATGAAACTTAACACTCGTTTCATTTTCTGTTTCCCTCCTCTGTTCCTGCTTTCTTTCGGCGTTTTCGTACGATAAAAGCGCCGAGAAAAAACCGGAATGCTCCGGCGGAGCCGGTTGACCCGTTCACCCGGTTCCGCCTTGTTCTTATTTCATCAGTTTCACGACAAGAGACCGTCCCTTAGAACCTTCAAAATTCGCTTTGATAACGGTGTCGCCGTTCACGTTTTCCACCGTCAGCCGCTCGTCGCATTCCGCTGCGGTATAGGTTCCTTTGATGGTGACTGTTCCCTCTTGCAACAGTTTGGTCGGGTCGCAGATGGAAAGTTCGCGTCCACCTTCCGCCGCGCCGTCCATGACAATCATTGGCACGGAAGCTGTGATATCATTCAAACTTCCTTTCTCCCAGAACACCATCCCTGTGATACCGAGCCCTTTTTCTTTCACTGCTTGCAACGCTTCTGTGTTGGACAGAATCTCAATATCGGGATTCTGGCTATATGCCGCAGTTTGCTCCGCCGTTTTTTCCGGCAGCAGCACATAAGCATATGTTTGTTTTGTCGGCGATACGCCATGGGAGAACCATGTTTCCAAATAGGACACGCCGCTGTTTACAACCTTATCCAGTACCAAATTCCCGCCCTGCGGGAAATAGTACCCTGCAATGCCTTCCAAATGCATCCACTTCGGATTTTCAAAAGGTTTCGTATAGGTGTTTGTTTTTTCCATTTTTGCGCCGTCCACTGTGACGGTTTCTGCGCCCAAAAGCTTTCCGGCATTCGGGTCAACCGTACTGTCTACCCGCATGGTACCGTCTGCGGAGGGCGGGAAGATTTTCAGTTCCGTGACGCTGTTCCACAGGCTGTTGGTGCGTCCATGCCCATGATACCGCACATATTTTGCCGTGGTGTTTTTCATGTCATAGGCTTCCATGCTGACCGTGGTACCGCTCGCCTTGCCTTCCCAAACCTTCGTCCAGTTTTCGCCGTCCTGCGAAACCTCCAATTCAAAAATCGCCTGTTTCCCGTCCGTTCCGCCATATTGTGCAATACCCACATAGCCAATCGGCGCCGCTTCCTCCAGTTCATAAACCGCCCATGCTTCACCTTCTGCACTCCAGCGGGTTCCATAGTCATTATCAATGGTGTTTTCCACCACATTACCATCGTCAGCGGAGGAGGTCACTTTGACAACCGGATATTCCTGTACGCCCGCAGACTCCGCTTTGACTTCAGCGGTTTCTGTTTTTTTCAGTTTTCTGTTTTCCACAACCGTCTGCACTTCAAAGCCGTCGTCGGCGTTGATGTCCGACCCCAGCGCCACCACTTCATCGTCAAACATGAACCACGATTTTTTTGCCATCAGGCTGCAGTCGTGCAGCGGCGCCGGTCCGCCGCCTCCGGTATCTGTAAAGTTTTCTACCACATCATTATGATAAGATTCCAGCTGCATTGCCGCCGTAGCATATAAGTCGCGCATACCTGCCGCCCCAACAAAGTCCTGATTGGTAAGCAGCATCTTGCTGTTCCTTACGCTCGCCGCTTCCCGCTCCTGCGTGTCCACCGTTGTGCCCGGCATGTGATAGGGATTGGCTGATTTCCAATAACTGGAATCATAGGCGTTCGGGTCGTTTTTCACGTACATATAGAGCATTCCGTCGCCTTGATACCAGCCTTTCACATTGTTGTGATTGATACTCTCATATGCCGCAATCCGCGACGACGACATGGACAGCGCAAATCCGGAGGTATCTCTTTGGTGCATCACTGAATCGCCCGTATAATATACTTTATTCTTATAATAAGGCTGCACCTGAATGCTGTCGTCCGCCAATATCTCCGATAGAAGGCTCGTTTGTTTCACATTCAGCGCACCATAAATCGTTTTCTTATTTGCCTCCGTCACGTTGCGTTTAATCAATTGTTTCAGCCGCAAATCGTCGTCCTTGCCAAACATGCCGACAAAGTCCAGCATGGCAGTGACTGCAAACGCTGTATAAGTTGCTTCATTCCCTTTGGAACGTCCCGACTGCGCATTGGTCATGTTGCCGCCAAAAATCAGCGGCTGGAAGGTTTCATAGAGCCAGTTGCAGGAGTTATATTTATAAGGCGTGGCAAATTCAAACGCCGTTCCTGCCAAAATCCCTTGCAGCGCACACAGACGGTCCAGCAATGAACTGGTACCATACGCCGTGGAATAGGCAAAATATTCATGCGTGATATATAAATCGTCCTCCTGCACACCGTTACCCGATTCCACCGGAACCAGCATGAGATTATAGTCGTCTACCATGGAACGCATCCATTCTGTGTCTTCTTGCAATGCCGCGGCAGCGGTGCCGCAATATACACGGCTTGCTGCGTCGCTGGGTATTTTCCCTGTCCGCATTGTTTTGCGCAGATGATTATAAAGCGAAAGGTATTTCTCAATTTTTTCCGGCGTTAAATCATCTTCCATAATCAATAGCGCATTACATAGCGGCTTTGCACTGCCGAAATACCAGTCCCACCAGTTATGCAGAGAGGTATCGCGCCAACCTCTACCCTCAATTTCCGCCTGTCCGTATAAGTTGTTATACAGCCATTCAAAGGTACGCATAATCTCCCGCCGCAGGGCAGGGTCTTTATAATATTTACTGCCATAGGTACCATATGGCTCCACCAAGCGGTACATCATATTAAACTGATTGGTCATATGTGCCGTTTCGGTTACAGGCGATTTTCCAAACAAGACTTCCGGATTCGCCCCTTTATTCAAAGCTGCCAGCGCGCCGGCACAGTTATTGTCAAGTTTCTTAATTGCTTCCGCAACATATTCATCTTCCAAATCTTTGTTTTCGTCCCCCACCAGATAAACGCGCCATTTATCTTTCAGTTCCCGCCAATCCTCCTGCTTAATCTCGGTTTCTTTTACGTTCATCATAATTGCCGCATTCCCCAGCATGGTTTTGTCCGCCAGCATCGCCGCAGTTTCTTCTTCCGTCCCAATGACAATCACGTTGCTGTCCATTTGGATGTCTTTGCCCAGTGCGCTCATGCATGGCGCAAGCGGCAGATAGACGTCGCCGTTTTCTGCAAACGGCAGTGCAGGGAACTCCCGCGCTTCGCCGTCCAGCGTATATGTTTTTTCTCCCGCTTTTGCCGCAAGCTTATGTCCGTTCCAATCAATGGTAACGCCGCCGTCCTGCGCCGCCGCTTCCGAGCCCAGCGCTTTAGCGAAAAACGCCGTCGGCGCAAAACTCATGCCCTCCGCCGTGGTGAGTTGTTCCTCTTTTTCCAGCGGAATCGTTTCGCCGCCGCGGATAGCGTTCCACGCGAAATGCATCGCCATGGCGCCGCCGCCCAGCGTCTCATATACCTGCTGTTTCTGACTATATGGCACCGTCATACTCGCCGCTGCAAAACTGTCTTCCTCCCCAACTCTTTCCCCTTTTCCGTAAATAGAGGTGAGATACACGTCAGAGGTTTCGTTTGGCGTACAGCCCCAACCGTTCGCGCCAATCTGCGCGGTCTGCACCTTTGCCCAGTCGCCGAAATTTCCTTCTGTAAAATCCTCCACAGGGATTTCAAAGGTTTTCCAGCCCTCCCAGTTCAATATGATATCATATTTTTGATAGGACATGGTTTTTCCCGGCGTTGGTACATAGTCGCAATTAACGATAAAATATATCTTTGCACCATTTGCTTTTTCCGAATACATGTCAAAACAAATGTGCGAATACCTCGACCAATCCCGCTCTACTTTTTTAAAATTTAATGCTTTTGTTGCGTTATGGTTCGCCCAATGCACCGAGCGGGTACGTCCATTTGTTGTTTTGGAGGACGGAAGTCCGCCTGAGTCAAAGATATTGCCGATATGTTCCAAATCAATCAGTACCGCGCCGTCTGCGCTGTCGCTGATATAGCCGTCCCATGCCGCACTGCACGGCGCCATTCCTAAGACACATGCCAGACAAAGCCAGAGCGCCAGCAATCTACTACCCTTCTTCATGTATTTCAAACCTCCTCGCTTTCTTTTCGACCGAATTGTTTCAGAATTTCCTCAAATAAAATCATATGCGTCCGGTAAATTTCGGGATAATCCTGCGCCCCTTCATATGCCAAGCCCTGATTGCTTTCATAGGTCACACAAAGTTCTCCGCTGAAATGGCTCAGTGCAGAGGTTAGATTAAAGGACGACGGCGGTCGGTTTTGCTCGCCCCTGTCCATAGGTGTGACGCGGTAGGGAATTTGTTCCGCCGCGCACCGCGCCGCCACCCGTTCCTCCAGCTCCATTGCCCGCTGTTTTAATAGCTCCGGCGCATATGCCGGTTTTAAAATACACCCCTTGGTATTGGCGCCGCCGTGCAGCAGCACTGTTATATCCGGCACATAGCTGTCCGTAATATTAAACAAAATCTGCGTTTCCGGCGCTTTTTTGCCAAAAAAATCATCATGCATGAGATTGATACCGTCGTCGTTGAAATACGCGCCTAAAAATCCCGCCTGGTCTTTTATCGGATGGATTTTCTTGCAGTCCGGATAGCCGCACAGGCTGCCGTCCTTCCATGTCCCTTGATTATAGTAGCGCAGTTGTTCAAAACTTTTTCCGACCATGCTGTCAAATGGAATCCTGCTTCTGCCGTCGGGATTGACGCAGGGAAGAATCAAAAGAGTGGCTTCCCTGCTAAGCTCCTGCAACGCCGCGCCGCTGCTGCCCGCCAAATCTTCGCCCGCTTCCAATATGTGAAGCAAATTCAGCAAAGCTGCCACGCCTTCAAATTCGCCGCCGTGAATGCACCCTACCAGCAAAATCGTGGGGCGATAGTCTGCCGCCGATTTATCCGCATAGCAGCTCGGGGCGCCCGCCCCCAGTGCGCAGCTCATGTTCGCCGTGCGCTTTAAGGCGTTTTTCTCTCCATAGCGCACCAGATAAATCGGCCGCCCGCCGGCAGAATAGCCCGCCGTCTCCACGGTTCCTTTTTGCACGCGTCCTACCGCTTCTTCCACGTCTTTCAAACTCGTTTTCCAATAATTCGGTATCTCTCCCACGCTTTCATCTCCTTTTTCCCGCCGTCCCCATTGTCTCTGCCACAAAGGGCGGAATCCAAACGCTATCCTTTAATTGCGCCAATCATCACGCCTTTAACAAAATATTTCTGAATAAACGGATAGACGCACAAAATCGGCACGGTGGATACCACAATCGTTGCATATTTCACATTTTCGGCATAGGCAAGCGCCTCGTCCGCCGTGCCTGTTGCCGCAACCGCCGCCGTGTTATTCTGAATCAGGATTTCCCTCAGTACCAATTGCAGCGGGAACAAATTTCTGCTGTCCAGATAAATCATCGCATTAAAGAAATCATTCCAAAGCGCCACCAGATAATACAGGGAAATCACGGCAATAATGGGTTTTGCAAGCGGTATCATGATTTTCAGCAAAATACTGTAATCATTCGCGCCGTCTATTTTCGCCGCTTCCTCCAGTTCGTAGGGCATACTTTTAAAATAGGATATCGTAATAATCAAATTATAGGTGTTAATGGCATGAGGAACAATCATTGCCAGCGGCGAATCCAACATGCCAACGCCTTTTACCACAAGGTAGGTCGGAATCAATCCGCCGGAAAAATACATTGTGAAAAGTATCATAAACGTGAGAATATTTTTGCCCGGCAGTCCTTTGCGCGTGAGTCCGAATGCCGCTGTCACAGTGAGTATCACGCTCAGCAGACCGCCGCTGACAACATATATCAAAGTGTTGCGGTATCCGGTCCATATCTGTGCGCTCTGCATAACTTCTTTATAGGTATACAGCGCGATTCCTTTCGGATAAAACAGCAGTCCGTTGCTTGCCAATATTTCAACCGGGTCACTGATAGATGCTATTAACACGTAGTAACAAGGGTACAGTGTGACAACAACCAGCAATCCCAAAACGATATAATTGCACACATCAAAGATGCGGCTTCCAATACTTTTTTGATTTATCATGTTGTCACCTCCCCTACCACAAACCGTCGCCGGTTGCTTTTTTACTGCAATAATTTGCTGATATGAGCAAAATAAAATTTATCACGGAATTGAACATGCCGACCGCTGCCGAATAACTGTAGTCGCCCTCCAGCAAACCGCGCCGGTATACGTATGTCGAAATGACGTCCGCCGTCTCATAGATAGACGGATTATACAGCAATATGATTTTTTCATAGCCGATTGTCAGCATGGAACCGACACGCATAATCAGTAAAATGATAATGGTCGGCATAATGCCAGGCAGCGTGATGTGCCACGCTTTGCCAAACCGTCCCGCACCGTCGATTGTCGCCGCTTCATACAGTTCCTGGTCAATGGACGAGATGGTGGCAATATAGATAATGCTGTCCCAGCCGATTTTTTGCCAGATTTCCGACAAAACATAAATCGGATAAAAATATTTCGGTTCTGTCATGAAAGAAATTTTGTTTCCGCCAAACAATTCCCGCACCGCGTTAATCATGCCGTCGCTGGATACGAACGTCAGTATCATGCTGGAAATGACAACCGTGGAAATGAAATGCGGCATATAGGTAATCGTTTGAACCGTCTTTTTATACCATGTACACCTGATTTCATTCAGCAGCAATGCCAACAGAATCGGCGCCGGAAACCCAAACACCAAATTCAGCACATTGATGCTGATGGTATTGCGCAGCAGCTGCCAAAATTTATAGTTCCCTATAAAATCCGCAAAATTTTTCAAACCAACAAACGGACTGTTTAATATCCCTTTGGTAATGGAAAACTTTTGAAACGCAATCACATTGCCAAACATAGGCAGATAGCGGAATATCAGGTAAAACAAAATCGTTGGCAGCAAAATAATATAGATGTGTTTATATTTCAGAATTCTCGACCACGTGCTTTGCTTATTTATCACAGCGGCAGCGTTTTTCTGTACCTTTGCTATCAAAATATTCCACTCCTATCTCTTGTTATAGCGTTCCAGCGCACGGTTATAGATTGCTAAAACGTCTTCAATACCCATGGACTGAATTTTGCTGCGAATCGCCGCAAGTTCGGAAATATTGCTGTTGCCGATGACGATTTTGTTCAGCTGCTCGCTGACATAAGTTTTAATCTGTGACATCTTCTGCGCGATTTCCTCATTTTCCTCTGCCGTGAAATTCAGCGACGGCAGGATACCGTCCGTTTTTGCGCTTTCGCTCCATGTTTCAATGGATTCTTTGCCCCATGAGGTCAATATCTGTTCACAATATCTCCAGTCCTGCAAGGTCGGGAAGTTTGACTGGTAAGCGCCTAGTGTCAATCCGCACATTTCTTGCTGCGATTTTCCGTTGGGGTTATGGAAAATATATTCGTCGGACAGCTTCGGATAATCATTCTCCCAGTGGAAACTTACGCCTTCTTTTCCGAAATTCATGTATTCTACGCCTTTGCCGCCATAGAAATTGTCCAGCCATTTCAGGCTGCCGGCAGCATTTTTGTTTGCCGTGGTCACGGCAATGGAAGGCGCGGTTGCGTCTTGGGTATAACTTGCATCATAGACGTTATTCATTCCCGGCGTTTTTGCAAAATGCGGCGTACCTACCACTTTTCTGCCACTATTTTTCATGTTGCTATAATAGTTTCCGGGCTGCAGGGAATAGACAAATCCAACTTTGTCATTCATGACCTTGTTGTCCATTTTATCACGTTCGTTGAGCAAATAGTCTACGTCAATCAGACCTTCGCTGTAGAGTTTTGTAATGAATCCGAGTCCTTCTTCAAATTCGTTCTCCAAAACACCGTATGCCACTTTTCCGTCTTTCACATAAAAATCGTTCGTTGTGCCAAATCCCCAAAGCAAATGGTCGATTGCCTGTGCAGTTTCTTCAAATTTTACGCCCGACATCGGGATTTCGTCCGCGATACCGTTGCCATTGGGGTCTCTTGTTTTAAAAGCTTTGAGCACTTCATAAAGTTCGTCCGGTGTTTTCGGCATTTCCAAGCCCAGTTTCTCCAGCCAGTCCTGCCGAATCTGCGGTCCTTGGAACACTTTCAATTCTTTGTCTTTCCGAATAAACGGTATGTAATAAATTTCGCCGCTGTCATCCATATATTGTTTTTTCACATCGGGACGTTCCTCATTATACGCCGTCAAATTCGGCATATATTTTTCTATCAGCGCCGCCAGCGGAATAATCACATCATCTTCCGCATACATTGCCGCGCCGCCCGCTACGCCGCTCCAGTTATATACAATCATGTCCGGCAGATTTCCGGAAGCAATGAGCAGATTGAATTTTTCTTCCGCTGCACTCCCTGCCGGATGCGTCCATTCCACGTGGCAGCCTGTCATTTCTTCCATAAGCTGGAACGGCAACATATCATTGTTGTCTTTTCCGCCCGCTTTGATTGTATAATTCCCCATACTGCAAAAAATGCTGAGTGTTTTTGGCATTTCACCGCTTCCTTCATCTGTAACGGTGGTCTGACCCTGTCCGCAGCCCGCCAGCCCAAGCAGCATTGCTGCCGCTGCTGTCCAAGCGATTGCTTTTTTAATTTTTTTCATAATGATATCCTCCTTCTTTTTCGTAACATCTTTTCTCTCTCGTCCGTGATTGGTTCTCTTTGCTTATGAATCCATTGTAGCACGATACAGATAGCTGGACAACAGTTATATTTTGGGATACCGTTCATATTTAAAATTTTTTCCGAAATAAGGAAAAAAACGGAGTATTCCATTTTTGCGAAATACTCCGTTTTTGCGTTTTTCAGTTTTTTTGCGGCATTACAGCCCCTGTTTGCGATATTTGCTTGGCGTCATTCCGTAATATTTTTTAAATGTACGAATCAAAGAATCGCTCCTGTAAAAACCGGTCGCTTTGGCAATTTGTTCAATGGTCTCCTCCGATTCCTCCAAAAGCTGTTTTGCTTTTTCGAGTCGAACGGCGGTAAGATACCTGACAAAACTGGTGCCAAGCAGTTCTTTAAACAAACGGCTCAAATAATAGTAGTTCATTCCCAAATGTTCCGCAAGCGTCTCAAGTGCCAGCATGTCGTCCTGATAATGCTGCGCAATATAGTCAACGATTTGTTGTTTCAGCGTATCCCTGCCGGTTGTCTTGCCGCTGTCTCTGCATAAGGACAGACAGATTTCCTCCAAACACCGGAAGGCTTCCTCCATGTTGTCATTTCGCTCCAGATTCCGGCATACGCGTCCGAACTTTTCATATTTATCATTATCCGACGCATAATTTTCATCTAAAATCTTATATATCGTTATGGTAATACTGGTCATCAGTCTTTTTAATGTTCCCGGCGCCAAATGCCGGCTTTGGAAATTCATCTGGTAAATCTCCTCCAGAATCTGTTTTACACCATCTTCTTCTCCCAGTCTGACACTGCGCATGAGGCGCTGTTCCTTTTCGGCAGTGTAATACATTTTGGTAATTTCCATGTTTTTAATGTCCGCATAATAAGCGCCGCCTTCGCTGCTTTCCTGCATACTGTAGCGCAGCGCGCTCATCGCGCCGTCATAAGCAATGTTGAGTTCCTTTAAATGCGCTATTTCTTCACCGATTCCCAAACAGATTCTAAAATTATATGCTCCCAAAAATTCTGCCGGAAACGTCTTTAATTTCTCTACCGATTCCTTGTTTTCATATCCTATCACATAAATGCAGGTCTGCAAATCAATCCGCACCGCTTCATCATATTGAATCTTCAATTCTTCTAACCGCTGCATAATCCTGTCGTCAATTTCGCCCCACACCAGTTCCGCTTCCTGCATATATATATTGATGTCCTCCATTTGCGCAAGAGACACCACCATCACATTCCGATAGCTGCCTGTTTCAAACCATGTATATTCCTGCTCCAGTTTTTTCAATTCTGCTTCGTCTACCGGTGCGTTGTGCATCAAATTCAACAATGTCTTTTCTTTTGCGATTTTAAACTGTCTGGCAAAATCGCCCTTCAAATCATCAATTTCATCAAACATATTCAGCATCACGCGCTGCATTCGTCTGGAATGAACGCTCGCCAACGCAAAGCTGATAAAAATGGTCAATGCCAGCAGCAGCAAAAATGTCAGCATCGCCCGATAGACATTACCATGGAGTCCTGTTCCCGGAAGCTGATATACATATTTCAAATTCATCATGTTGGACCTTTTTTCCACCATATTGTTGCTGTTCTTTTTGGCATTCGCCAACAATTCTGCTTCAAATCCTGCCGATTGCAAAATCAATTTCCCATTTTTGTCCACAATCCCCAGTTCTATGTTTTGCGTGCCTGCAAAGGCAATCTTCGCAATCATATCGCTTGTATTGATTCTCGAAAAGAAGATACAATCGTCAAACTGATTATTATAGGTTAAGTTTCTGCAATAAATAATTGCCGCTTCCGTTTCATATTCTGTGTTTATCATGGTTGACAGAAAATAGTTTTCTTTCCCGCTTCTGTTAATTGCCTCCTGCCACTGTTCAAAACTGTATGCACTGCCGGAAAAGAATTTTTCATAATATTCCTGCGGCGAATACACTGTTTCATTCGTAATAATCATTTGCTTGTTTTTAAAATAAATGGCGATTTCCCTGCAAAGGCTGGTGCTTGTTTCTACATTTCCCAATTCTTGCGCCGCTTTCCAGACGTCATATGTTTCCACCTGCTCCGCTTGTGCCCAACTCGCCGCAAAGGCGGACAGCACTTCATTCTTTTCTATGCGGTAAGAAAGCGTCAGCATTTTTTCCAGCTCGCTGTCGAGTATATTACCACACTGCTCTAAAATGTTATTATTCAGTTTTTTGGTATCACTTGCAAGATTATTGAACAAAATGCCGAGCGTCAAAAAGCCCAAAATCATCACAGGAATGATGATAATCAATATATATGACCCAAAAAGTTTAATAAACGTTTTGCTATCTTTTTTCAAGTTTCTCTTCTCCTTCGTGCAACCCACAACAAAAGCAATTTTTCCCATACTTCCCTACACCAATATCCAATTATAATAATACAATAAACGCTTATGCTTTGTCAATACTGCTGCTGCCGTATCAGAAAGACGAATCTATAGAGCGAGCGCGCTGTCCATGGCAGTTCCGGCACTTCGCATCCGCTTCTATCATCATTCCTTACAGCCTTTTCTCCCGCTTCCCATTTATGACAAATATCAAAAAATGCCATAAACGCAAAAAATGCCTGCAACCGGCTTCTTTTAAGCCAAACTGCAAGCATTTCTTTCTTTTACTGTGTTTTTGCTTTCCTTTACCAGCTTTTGAGAAAAATGAGCGTATCCGCATAGGAACCGTCTCCCAACCGATAACCGTTTTTCACGGTTCCCAAAATGGAAAATCCGCATTTCAAATATAAGGCAATCGCACTGTAATTTGTGCATACCACCGCATTAAACTGCAAACCTTTGAATCCGCAATTTTTCGCCTGTGCAAGACAGTCCAGCACCAACTTTCTGCCAATCCCCATGCCGCGGCATTCTTTTTTCACGGCATAAGACGCATTGGCAATATGTCCGCATCTGCCGATATTATTCGGGTGCAAAATATACACACCGACTACTTCATTCCCCATCAAAGCACATATTGTCTTTGTCTGCGCTGCAAACAGTTCCCACGCTTGCTCTTCGCTTAGGCATTCGTCACCCGGAAAGCTGTCCGCCGCTGCCACCACCTCATTCCAAATCCTCGTTGCCTGCGGCAATTCCTTTTTTGATAGCTCTTTTAGCACAAGTTCCATCTTTCCTGCCTCCTCTTTACGGTCTGACATACCCCATGTCTTTCAGCAGCCGTCCTAGCGCGTAGAGCCGCTCGCTCATCATTTCGTCATCCTTGCCCATCACCTCATACACCAGTTTGATATCCTCTTCCAGCATGGGATTATCTTCGCAGACCGCCACCGTCATAGCATTTCCCTGCAAGCCGATACGGTCAATCTGTGGGTTCTTTTCATCATATAATTTGTCATACCGATAGGCTTCCTCTTTCAGATATTGCTTCATGCGGCAAATCAAAATCGCTAAATCCAGCACACGGTGCAGCGGCATTTCCTCCGATTGTCTGGACCATTTCTCTCCGGTGTGACGCCATATTTTAGCGGATATATCTACATTGCCGCGTTCGTTCCATTGCGCCAGCCCAATCGAAAGACCCTTTGCATCTGTATTTCCTGCATATCTGCCGTCGATTTCCTCATAATTATCCGATACAATGACCGGTTTGTGTTTTAATGTTACCGGAATTTTCATTTTATACATTTCCCCTTTCTCTTACTCATTTACTAATTTAGTAATTTACTACATTACTAATATACATCTTTTTTTATCATTTGTCAAGTGTTTTTTATCACAAGTATCGCTGGCAATGAAATTTCTGTAAAAAAAGGAATAAAAACAACAACCGGTATACTTTTTTTCTGCTTAAACCGATTTCATTTTTTAGAAAAATTTGGAAATGTATTAATTGCCGGAGATGAAGTTCCCATTTATGATACAATATTGTCGGCACACTTTTGGGAGGTGATGACAATTACATATGGATATGCAAGAGTATCAACTGCTAGTCAAAAAGAAGACAGACAGCTTGACGAGCTATTAAGTTATGGACTGGTTGATGGAAACATCTACATAGACAAGCAAAGCGGAAAGGATTTTAAACGTCCGCAATATTTAAAGCTGTATAAGCGACTAAAAAAAGATGATTTGCTTGTGATAAAAAGCATTGACAGGCTTGGACGCAACTATGCGGAAATTCTGCAAGAGTGGCAAAAAATTACCAAAACAAAAAAGACGGATATTGTAGTACTTGACATGCCTTTACTGGATACCACAAAGGCAAAGGATTTGCTCGGTACGCTGATTGCGGATTTGGTGTTGCAGCTTTTGTCCTTTGTTGCGGAAAATGAACGCACAAATATTTTGCAAAGACAGGCAGAGGGCATCGCGGCTGCTCATAGGCGCGGCGTAAAATTCGGCAGACCGAAAAAGCTATTGACCGAGGAATATGTCACAAATTACAAGCTGTGGAAAGACAAAAAAATATCAGCGCTAGAGGGCGCTGAACGTTGTAATATGTCGCTTCGTGCATTTTACAGATACGGAAATCGTATCGAATTTTGACAAAAAAGTATAGGTTTTTGTCTCTTTCATTGACACGTAAAAGTTTAGCACACTTTCATAATTTTGTCAATATTTTAAACAAAATTTGTAGAATTTTCACGAGAAAATTAGAAATATGCAGTTTGACAAAAACCTATACTTATATGAAAAGGGGAGATTTTAATTATGTCAAAAAAACGCGGGACTTCAAATGCACCGATAGTGCTTGGAATTGTAGGTGGCGTATTAGGTTTACCAGCCGCTCTTTGTTCGGGAGCTTGTGCAGCAGCTGTTGAATCAATGGACGAGGTTGCGGCAGCAGGAATAACGGAATTTTATCTGTATGGAGCTTTGATAGTAAGTTTCTTGCTTATTGTAATCAGTTGTTTTACAAAGAAATTTCCTATGGTAAGCGGTCTGCTTATGCTTGTGTGTACTATTGCCGGATTTGTTCTGTTTATAGTCACAATGAATATATTAGGCATTATCGCAATGGTATTGACGCTTATCGGTTCAATTTTAGCACTGGTGCAGAAGAAAGAAATCATTGAATAATGTATCCGGTAATTCATATATGGAATATACATATATACAGTTTTAACATTTGTATAGCTTTGGCTGTTGTATGCGGAATATTAATATTTTTGAAAAATTCAAAACAGATACTTTCTCCGCAAGAACAGGACACGCTACTTGTACTTCTTGGAATTGATATTCCGATTATGTTTGTGGGAGCTATAATTTTTAATAAAATTGTATCAGCAGTGTCAATATATGATTTCTTTGATACTATGTTTCAGTATACAGGTATGGCTTTTATAGGTGGATTTTTAAGTGGTATATTGGGATTTTGTCTATTGTTTATGATTATAATGCGTGATTGGAAAAGGTTATGGTCAGTTTTGAATGCAGCTACTTCCGCAATTATAGCCGGGCATATAATAGGCAGACTTGGATGTTTTCTCGGAGGATGCTGTTTTGGAAAACCTTTTGAGTTGGGATTGGTATTTGCAGAAGGTTCTCCTGCATTTCTGAAATACGGCACAACTCCAATTATTCCCACGCAACTTGTAGAAATAGCTTGTTTGTGCAGTATACTCGTTGTGATACAGAATAAGAAAGAAAATGCTTTTGTATTTTATATTACAATGTATTCAATAGCGCGTTTTCTTATGGAATTTTTACGGGGAGATGATAGAGGAATTGGTCTTTATATATTTTCCCCTACGCAGACTGTATGTATCATTCTGATTGGAATTATTCTCGTATATGGTATTGTAAAGAAAATCAGATTTACAAAGAATAAACAATTACGAAGTTTATTATGATTTATAAGTTTCAAACGGTGTAAGTTTAGATACATATAAAAATCAAATAAAAACAAGGCAAAACAGTGTCCGTAAAGATTTCAGTACAATTTTGGGATATATCCCCAATTGCGCTGACCTTTACGGACATTTGTTTTTATGTGCTATATTCCATTTGTATCGATAAAATAAGCGGCGGCAGTACCCATGGACTGTTTTGGCAGGAAGCTCGATAGAAAAATTGCAGTATCGGCTTACTTCCTCCAAATAGATACGTTAACAACATTTATATACAGATTCCTCCATATCAAATATTACGCAATTGTGGTACTGTTGATAGATATGGGGCAAAATTTCTGTAAAAATTTAATAGAAGCCCTTGACTATTGAAATTATTCATGATAAAATAAGACTAGTGTTTGAAAGGCAATCGTATGATAATGCACTGCCTGAAATGACACGGTTATATATGCGCCCGTAGCTCAGCTGGATAGAGTGTCAGACTCCGACTCTGAAGGTCGTGCGTTCGAATCGCGTCGGGCGTACCACGTCGGAACGGACTTTGCTCCGTTCCGATTTTTCTTTTTCAAAGAAAAATCAGTCACACGCTCCGTCGTTCCTCCTCTTCCGAAAAAGGTCACATGCGCGCAAGCTAAGCCCTTGTAAACGCGGGCTTTTAACGCTTGCCTGCTCACTACCAACCTTTTTCGGGTGCGCCTTCGGCGCAAATATCTCTATGGTTCTGCTTTCCCAAAAGAAAAAAATCCTGTCGCAAGACAGGATTTTTTTCTTTTGGTGTGATTCATGATTCCACGATTCATGAAAAGGCAACTTTTTTATTTCAATCAATCTCATGATTTCAATAGAGATAAATAATCTTTCCCAAATGGACGCATACTATGAACCGGTGGTGATAGTATGACTTCTATTTGGTCAGAGACCATAAAACTTCCGCAGTTTCCACAGTTGCAAAAAGACGTCAAAACCGATGTGCTGATTATCGGCGGCGGAATGGCAGGGATTTTGTGCGCCCATCAGCTGACACAAGCGGGCGTCAGCTGCATTTTAGCAGAAGCGGATACCATTTGCAGTGGCATTACGAAAAACACAACCGCGAAACTCACATTACAGCACGGACTTATCTATCAAAAATTGTTACAACAATTCGGTCCTGAAAAAACACGTATGTATTTAGAAGCAAACCGGCAGGCGTTGGACGAATACCGGCATTTATGCCAAACGATAGACTGTGACTATACAGAGCAAGACGCTTTTGTCTATTCTGTGAATGACAAAAATATCATTGAAAAAGAAGTGGAAGCCTACGATAAAATCGGCTACCGCGCAACGTTTACGCAAACGCTTCCGTTGCCGTTTCCCATAGCCGGCGCGGTGAAATGCCAAAAACAGGCAATGTTTCATCCTCTGAAATTTGTATCGGCAATTGCGCAGGAACTTCCCATTTATGAACACACCCGCGTTCGGGAACTGATAGGGCATACGGCGCTGACAAACGGTGGCAAAATTACAGCAAAGAAAATCATTGTAGCGACCCATTTTCCTTTTCTCAACAAGCATGGCAGCTATTTTTTAAAGCTATATCAACACCGTTCCTATGTGATTGCGTTGGAAAATGCACCTGATATAAATGGTATGTATGTTGATGAAACGCAAACAGGCATGTCCTTCCGGCGTTTTCAAAATCTGCTGCTGATTGGCGGCGGCGGACACCGCAGCGGCAAACAAGGCGGGAATTGGAACGAACTGGAACAATTTGCAGCTGCCCATTATCCGAATGCGCATGAACGCTATCGCTGGGCAACGCAGGATTGCATGACGCTGGACGGCGTACCCTATATTGGCTGCTATTCCAAACATACGCCTGATTTTTATGTGGCAACAGGTTTTAACAAATGGGGTATGACCTCTTCTATGGTCTCGGCAGCGATACTGACTGACATGATACGCGGAAAAAAGAATCCATATGCAGCGGTTTTTTCGCCGTCCCGCAGCATTCTGCGTCCCCAGCTTGCCATCAATGCAGTTGAGGCAACCTTGAACCTGCTCACCCCCACCGGCAAACGTTGTCCGCACATGGGCTGCGCACTGAAATGGAATCCACAGGAGCATTCCTGGGACTGTCCCTGTCATGGTTCACGCTTCACGCAGGACGGAAAGCTGATTGACAATCCGGCGACCGGAAATCTCAAAAAGTAATCTTTTTCTCAAAAAAGACGTGTATCCCTTTTTAGGGGAGCACTATATGTTATCGATACAAAGAAGGGAATCTTAGTCATAAGATTCCCTTCTTTGCAGTAGCTAATCTTTACAATTTTTGTATATCGAACACTTGGCTTGCCAGCGCCCAGTTCTGCGCAAACGGGCGCATAATACTCCAATAACCCGCGCCGCGCAAATCAAATTCTTCTATAAGCCCAAACTTCCCCTGAATACTGCGCACATCTTCAAACCAAACGATATGTTTACTGCCGTCCTGCGCCCAATATTCAAAATAGGGAGACTGCGCAGTTTCATCAAACTGAATTGCCGCACCATTTTCCGCTGCAAGCCGCACCGCATATTCATTGCCAATGCTTGTCGCCCGTGTGGTACCGCGTTCATAGGGCAGTTTCCAGTCATATCCGTAGTTGGGAATGCCCAGCATAATTTTTTCCACCGGTATCTGTGTCACTGCATAGGATACCACCTGCCGGACATTGGGCAGCGGTGCCACTGCCATCGGCGGCCCATAAGTATATCCCCATTCATAGGTCATCAACAGCACCGTATCGGCAATCGCGCCGATTGCAGCATAGTCATGTGCCTCGTAGAGCAGTCCTTGTTGCTCCGAAGATGTTTTCGGCGCTAAATCCACGTTGACACGGAATCCGTTTTGATGCATT